>NZ_CAMLRU010000101.1 GCF_946482535.1 uncultured Flavobacterium sp. | reverse complement strand
TTTTATCGTTTTTTTATTGGCTTTCTTGGTTTCACTTAGAGCCGTTTTGTTTTTCTCGGCCTATATTTTCCTAATCTGGTTTTATTCGCATAAACTCAAAAAAATAGTAGTTATCGGCAACCTGACTGCCGCTTTTTTAGCCGTATTACCATTCTTTGCGATTCTTTTGTACTATAAAAATCTCTACCCGCAAATCTTTGCCCACGCCACTTTTTTGTATTTACTCATTCTCATCCGCGAAATGATCAAGGATTTAGAAAACCTCAAAGGCGATATTGCCAATGATTACCAAACCATACCGGTGCTTTTCGGGGAAGCCTTTTCCAAAAAAATCATCACACTATTAACGATTTCTACCATTGTCCCGATTTATTTTTTAATCGAAATCTTTGAAGTCGGCTACATGGATATCTACTTCTATCTCAGCATGATTATCCTGATGTTCTTCCTCCAAAAACTCTGGAAATCCAACACCAAACCCGATTACTTAAAACTGCACAACATCCTGAAATTCTTGGTCGTTTCAGGCGTTTTCTGCATCGTACTCATCAATCCGTCGGTGTTAATTCACGGCAAAAAAATAGTGGAAA
This sequence comes from uncultured Flavobacterium sp., assembly GCF_946482535.1. The sequence continues at coordinate 9,112 of NZ_CAMLRU010000101.1, read as the reverse complement.
CTATTGTTCGTTAGGAGCGAATGGGCAGTGCCATTGCTAAGCCATTTTCCCGCCATCCGCATTACACGGTAATTTGCTCCTGTCGGGGCTAATTCCAATCCTTAGTTTTGTACGCTGCAAAAGCGTATCTTTGCCATCAAATCAGAATTTATGAACAAGAAGGAAGGCAATAATAAAAGAGGCGGTTCGAGACCAAACAGTTCGAAACCAAGTTCTAACAAGCCTAAACCGGCCATGCCTAAAAGAGCGCAAGGTCCGAAAAAAGCTAAGCCAACTACTGGTGATGCTGCACCCAAAAAAACAGCTAAACCGGTAAACAATATCCCAAAACCGTTGAAATCAGACGACATTCGTTTGAACAAATACATTGCCAACTCGGGCGTTTGTTCGCGTCGCGATGCCGATATTTACATCCAATCGGGCAATGTAAAAGTCAATGGTGAAGTCATTACCGAAATGGGCTATAAAGTAAAACCGGGTGATGTAGTCAACTTTGACGGTGCCGTTTTAACACCGGAACGCAAAGAATACATTTTGCTCAACAAACCCAAAAACTTCACGACTTCCAACGAAGACGATGCCGATCACCGCAATGTATTGGAATTGGTAAGAGCTGCCACGAAAGCCAAAATCCAACCAATCGGTCGTATGGATAAAAACACTACCGGTTTATTGGTCTTTACCAATGATACCGATATGATCAGAAAATTTAGTTTACCGAATCAAAAGTCAACTAAAATTTACCAAGTCACTTTAGACAAAAACCTGAAATTTGAAGATTTAGAGAAAATATCAAACGGCGTAACGCTTGACGGACACAAATTATACGTTGATGAAATCTCTTATATCGAAGGCGAAGCCAAAACAGAAATCGGATTAAAATTGAGAACGCCTAACGTCAAAGTAGTTCGCGCCATTTTTGAAAGTTTCAAATACGATGTCTTAAAAATCGACCGCGTTGCCTTTGCCGGTTTGACCAAAAAGAACTTGCCGCGTGGCAATTGGCGTTTCCTCACCGAACAGGAAATCATCAATTTGAGAAACATTTAAAAAATAGTCTATATTTACCCTACTTAAAATCCCATGTACTTGGGATTTTTTATTTTGAACACTATGTCAGCAGAAAAAAATCTCTCAATTGCCCATCTTTGGTTTGAAGCTTTTAACGCCCACAACCTTGAAAAATTATTGTCGCTTTATGATGACGAAGCGGAACATTTTAGTCCCAAACTGAAAATTCGTCATCCCGAAACCAAAGGTTTAGTCACCGGTAAAGAAGCTTTGCGCTCTTGGTGGCAAGACGCCTTCGACCGCTTACCGACTTTACATTATAAAGTCACTTCGCTGACTTCAAACACTGACCGCGTATTTATGGAATACATTCGCACCGTTGAAAACGAACCAGATATGTTAGTAGCGGAAGTCTTGGAAATTAAAGAAAACAGCATTATTGCCTCAAGAGTATACCACGGATAATTTATCATTCTGTTAACAATTCAATTAACCAAAAACCAATAGTTTTATACCAACTAAACCATTAACCATGAGAAAATTATATTTATTTTTGGCACTGATTACAACCTCTTTGCTTTTAGTAAACTGTAAATCGGAAGAAAAAACAGGCAACATCAACACCATCGCTAAATCTTATTTTAACGATAAAAATGCCTTGAATCCTTTAGAGGCAACCTTAAACGGTCAAACCGAATTCAATGACCAATTGGTTTTTGAAATGACCGATACCCATCGCAATACACAAGCTACGTTTTATGATAAATATGAAAAAGAACTGGCTACCGTTGATACAACAGCGCTTACTGAAGAAGAAAAAAACAGCTTTGACATCATCGCTTGGGAAGTTTCAATAGGGAAAGATTTACTGAAACAAAAAGCCCATTTAATGCCTATTCATCAGTTTTGGGGAACGCATCTGACCATGGGACAATTTGCCAGCGGCGAAAGTGCGCAACCGTTTAAAACCGAAAAAGACTATCAGAATTTCCTAAAAAGAATGGAAACCTATTCGGTTTGGATTGACTCCGCCATGGTTTATATGAAAAAAGGAATGCAGGAAAAAATTGTTTTACCCAAAGCCTTGGCAGAAAAAATTGTTCCGCAATTTCAGGATGTGATTACCCCAAAGGTTGAAGACAATCTTTTCTATTCCAGCTGCAAAAAATTTCCGGCAGACTTTACACCGGATCAAAAAAACAATTTATCTAAGCAATACGCGGCATTAATCAATGAAAAATTAACTCCTCAATTTCAAAAGTTCATCACTTTTATGAAAACCGAATACGTTCCGGCCTGTCGAACTACCAGTGGTATCGGAAGTCTCAATGGAGGAAACGAACTGTACAAAGTTTATGTAAAACAATGGACTACCACGAATAAAACACCGGAAGAAATTCACGAATTGGGCTTAAAAGAAGTTGCGCGCATTAAAGCCGAAATGGAAAAAGTAAAAACCCAAGTCGGGTTCAAAGGCACTATCATAGAATTCTTTGACCACGTGAGAAACAAACCCGAATTGAAACCTTTCAAAACTCCGGAAGAAGTCATTGCCAACTTTGAAAGAGTGCATAAAATTATTGAGCCTAATGTGAATAAATTTTTCTCATTACAACCCAAAACCCCTTTCAGAATTAAGAGAACAGAAGCTTTCAGAGAAAAAACAGCCAGTGCGGAATATGTACAAGGTTCGGCTGACGGTTCCAGACCGGGAACGTTTTATGTTCCGATTCCGGATGTAGCCAATTACAATTATTATGGTGATGAAGACTTATTTTTGCACGAAGCCATTCCGGGACATCATTTTCAAATTTCACTCCAACAAGAAAACCAACAATTGCCCGACTTCAGAAAATTCAATTGGTTTGGCGCTTATGGCGAAGGCTGGGCTTTGTACACGGAAAGTCTCGGAAAAGAATTGGGCTTATACAAAGATCCGTACCAATATTTCGGCATGTTGGGTAACGAAATGCATCGCGCCATTCGTTTGGTCGTAGATACCGGGCTTCACGCTAAAGGTTGGACCCGTGAGCAAGCCATTCAATACTCTTTAGAAAATGAAGCCGAAAGCGAAGCCAGTATCATTGCCGAAATCGAACGTTATATGGCTATTCCCGGACAAGCCTTGTCTTATAAAATAGGGCAGTTAAAAATCTTGGAATTGCGTCAAAAAGCCAATGATAAAATGGGTGCCCAATTTGATATCAAAGTTTTCCATCAAAAAGTATTAGAATCAGGCGTAATGCCACTAGCCTTGCTGGAAAAGAAAATCAACGCATGGATTACCTCTGAAAAATAAATATTAAAAAAGCCTCTCGTTTGAGAGGCTTTTTTATTAATTGTTGATACTTTTTTCGAGATTATTGAAATCAATGGTATTGCCGTTGACATCAAAAAATTCGTAATTGTATTTTAATTTACCGTCAACTTCTTCAATCTTGATAAACATTTGGTAAAACCCTTGGCTCCATTCTACTACCAAATGGTATTCGTAATCCGCAACCCCGAAACTTCCCGGCAAATTGCTGGTGTAAAGTAGTTTTTTAGATTTTAAATTAAGGGTATTGATTTCTATGTTTTCATACTCGCCCATTTCCTCATCATTTACCTTTTTCCCCAAGTAATCGAAACTGGCTACTGATTTAGCCATTTTCTTTTTCTCTTTGCCTTTGTTGTAATCATCTTTAATCGAAAAGATAACATCTTTCAAAGCGCTTTTTCCGGCGTTGACTAAAGAGAATTTAATTTGGTGATGGTACATTAACTTGTGTACTTTTTTATTCCCGTCTTCGGTTGGAGTACCTTCGCTTAAATCATTATCTACTATTTCTATGATGGGAATATTTTGCCCGGGCGCCAGGGTAAAGACGTCGAATTTGTGGCTTTTCAACTTTTGCTCTGCTTCATCCACAATCTTGTCTTTCTCAACTATCTCGGCATTTAAAACTTCAATCTGCTTAATCGCTTCGTCCAATTGCTTTTGCTTTTCCGCCGAAATGGAATTCGAACTGTTTCTATACAGCAAATAACCCGACACTGCTAATAAAACAAATCCAAAAATTCCCAGTACCACAGTTATCATAAGCTTTTTCCCTTTCATTAGAATAAAAGATTTTACCTCAAATTAGTATTGATGGTGTAAAAATAATTGAATTTTCAAAAATTAAAACACGCTAAATCAATAAACTGTAAACATATTATTAACCAATTGAGACCAATAAAAAAGCCCCAACTTTCGTTAGAGCTTTCTTGTGCGGGTAATAGGACTCGAACCTACACGCCTTGCGGCACCAGATCCTAAGTCTGGCACGTCTACCAATTTCGCCATACCCGCAAAATCGTGAGTGCAAATATAGTTATTATTTTGAAATTCCAAAGGACAAACTCCAAATTCCAAAAAAATTCAATCATGACTCAAAATTTGGATTTTGGAATTTAAAAGTTTGAAATTTGAATTTGTATCTTTGGCTTTCTTATTATTACAAACAACATGGACAACATCAAAAACTACGTTCAACAAAATAAAGAACGTTTTATAAACGAGTTAATAGAACTCCTAAAAATTCCATCTGTAAGTGCCGACAGCGCTTATGCCCAGGATGTGATTAATACTGCCGAAGCCGTAAAAGCCAGTTTGGAAAAAGCGGGTTGCAACTTTGTGGAAATCTGTGAAACACCGGGCTACCCAATTGTTTTCGGGGAACATATCATCGACAAGAATTTACCAACGGTTTTGGTTTACGGCCATTACGATGTACAACCGCCGGATCCGATGGAATTGTGGACCTCCCCTCCATTCGAACCGGTAATAAAGACTACCGAAATCCATCCTGAAGGTGCGATTTTTGCACGTGGTGCTTGTGATGACAAAGGCCAGATGTACATGCACGTGAAAGCTTTTGAATACATGATTCAAAGCAATTCACTTCCTTGTAACGTGAAATTTATGATTGAAGGAGAAGAAGAAGTTGGGTCGAAAAGTTTGGGCTGGTTTGTAGAAAGAAACCAAGAAAAACTGAGTTGTGATGTGATTTTGATTTCCGATACCGGAATGATTTCTAACCAACAACCGAGTATTACAACCGGTTTACGCGGATTGAGCTATGTAGAAGTAGAAGTGACCGGGCCAAATCGCGACTTACATTCCGGTTTATATGGTGGCGCAGTGGCCAATCCGATTAATGTTTTGACCAAGATGATTGCTTCGTTGCATGACGAAAACAACCACATCACCATTCCGGGATTTTATGACAAAGTCGAAGAACTATCCGCTGCTGAAAGAGCTGAGATGGCCAAAGCGCCTTTCTCTTTAGACAAATACAAACAAGCTTTAGATATTGAAGATATTTATGGAGAAACGGGTTATGTAACCAATGAAAGAAATTCCATTCGACCAACTTTAGACGTCAACGGCATTTGGGGCGGATATACCGGGGAAGGCGCGAAAACCGTTATTGCCAGTAAAGCTTATGCTAAAATATCCATGCGCTTGGTACCGAATCAAGACTGGGAAGAAATCACTGAATTGTTCAAAAACCACTTTGAAAGTATCGCGCCAAAAGCAGTAAAAGTAAAAGTAACACCACACCACGGCGGACAAGGCTATGTAACGCCAATTGACAGCATTGGTTATCAAGCGGCGAATAAAGCTTATACAGAAACCTTCGGTGTTCAAGCGATACCGGTTCGTTCGGGCGGAAGTATTCCGATTGTGGCTTTGTTTGAAAAAGAATTAAAATCAAAAACTATCTTGATGGGATTTGGTTTAGACAGCGATGCCATTCACTCACCAAACGAACATTTTGGAGTGTTTAATTACTTAAAAGGTATTGAAACCATTCCGTTATTCTATAAATATTTTGTGGAGTTATCGAAATAATAAGGCAATAAAACCAATAGAAATCCGTTTAGTAATAAGCGGATTTTTTTTGCGTATGAATCAAAAACGACTCTTTTCAGGAATTCTTATTTTGCTTGTAATTCTTTTACAAAGCTGCAAAACCAACAGAACCGTAAACCACCATCGTGTTGGTAAATGGGTATACAAAGACACGGTTAATGGCATACTTTACAAGTCTAAAGGAAGGTATAAAAAGAGTGTAGAAATCAAAACTTGGAAGTATTTCGAAAACCGAAAACTAGTCAAAACCGAAAAGTACAAGGACGGCATTTGTTACATCACAACCTTTGACCACAAAGGCCGAATCACCTCAACCGGTCAATCGATGATGGTGGAAGAACAAGACGGAACACATTGGTATATCATAGGAGAATGGAAGTTTTTTGACCAAAACGGTGAAATTATAGGGATTAAAAAGTTTGAAAAAGGGGAACTGATTTCAGAAGTAATAGTAAAATAAAAAGGCGACCATTTGGTCGCCTTTTTGTTCTTTATTCTTTCAGAAATTGTTTAACGCAGAACGAATTGTGCATTTGAATCTTCAAATAATAGCTTCCTTTGGCCAAACGAGAGATTTCGATGGTTTGCCAGTTCCCACTTTCCTTTTGAACCAATTGGCCTAAGTTATTATAGATTTCCAAAGCTCTGATTTGCAAACTATCAATGGTGTGAATTTGTAAAATATTGTGAGCGGGAACTGGAGAAATAATAAATTGTTCCTCTGAGACAAAAGTTTGTATACCCAAAACTGAAGAGGTACAATTAGAATTAACCTGAACTTGACTTTGTAATCCCATTTGCTCAATCCACACTTGAAAATAAGATTGTTCCTCTTCATCTACACAGATAAAGGACAAGTTGGGACAATTGCTAATACTTAAAGACATCGCAGGATTTTGAAAAATATTACCGCCTTCATCACAAATAATTGTGGTATGGTTGAATCCGTTTTTAAAAATGACATTCTGTAAATTAGGACTATTCGAAATAGTGACATGGCCAAGGTATTCAGGATCACAGTCAGTAACATTGTTGTAATTTCCTAAATCAAAAAAAGTATTGTTTGAAGAGTAAACTATATTTCCACTAACATTATTAATCCTATCTTCGATATTATTGCCTAAATAAACAAGACTTGTAGGATCGATACTGGCTGCTGATAAATCGAGTAATGTAAACTGATTATTTCTAAAATTTAAAGAACCTCCTATATTGCAGAATCCGCTAAACTGAATAGAGGTTAAATTATTATTATTCACATTAAGACCATTAATGCTACAATGGCTAATGTTCAAACTTGTAAGTTGGTTATTACTCAAATTGAGTCCGTCCCAAATTACGCAATCGGCTATAGAAAATGTTGTGAGGTTGTTATTACTCAAATTTATACCTGTCTCATACTCCATATCACCAGTTACAAAATGAATACTTATTGAATTTAGTTGATTATTGCTGGCATTTAAATCTTTTACCCCGATGGAGCTATCTATCACAAGGCTGGTCAGTAAATTATTCTGGCATTGCAGACTCCATAAATTTACAAAATTCGATATTCCTGTCAAATCAGAGATATTTGAATTGGAAACATTTAAGAAAACAACAGCTTCTACTTCACTCATTTCAATTTCTCCATCGTTATTGGCATCAATTGTTATTGGTTGATAGAAATCGTCGTGAGCAACGTTAGGCTGCAACAATTTTGCCTTAAAATTAGCATCCGGAAAATTGATGATTTGTGCGTTGGTAAAACCGACAAAGGTCAAACAAAATAATAGATAAAAATATTTCATAGACAAGTGTTTACACTTTAAAAGTAATATTTTATTTTCATTTTTGGTGATGCAAATAAAAAATAATCAAGGCCAATATATTATTGCTTCATAAAAAAAGGCGACCAAATGGTCGCCTTTCTGCTTTTATTTGGTCAGTTCGTGTACCAATTTATAAATGTAATCACTGTGTCTTCCGTCATCATATTTATTTCTTTTATCCCAAAAAGCTTTTCGCTTGGCGTCATCGGTCCATGTGGCTCTGAATAATTCTCTGTTTTTGTCTAATGCTTTTTCTAAATCGGCTAATGTTTCTACGACATATACTTCTGTGAACTCTGTTTTGTCTGCACCCCAAGCGTGTTCGTTGGGATAATAGGCTTTAATCAAATCATTTTTGTTGATTACCGCATCAAAATATTGTTTGTTTAACTCCATAAACTCTTTCTCAGTTCCGTCTTTTGGAAAAGTAAAATGACTTACACGAACATAATACAACATGGCTTTGTCAAAATTGGCTTTGGGTAATTTGGCACCAGGAAGGGTCGCATAAATTTCATCCGAATGATGAAGCGCATAAAACTCTCCTTTCTTTTCAAAAAATGCTCTTCTGGCTTTTTCATCCGGCCAAGCGGCTTTAACTAATTCACCGCTTCGGTCATCGGCTTTTTCTATGGCAGACCAATTTTCATAAGTAGTCACTAATAAAATTTCAGTATTGTCAGGAGTAAAATGATGCATTAAAAACTCTTGCCCGATAATAAATTCATTCTTCTTAACTACTTTGTCTAAGTATTCTTTCTCGGTAGCCTTCCAATCATCCATAGAAAAATTCTCCAACTCCATATTCCAATGCAGTTTAGTTACTGTAATTAAGTAACTTTTTTCTTCCTGAGCGAAACTAGTGTTGCTCATTAACAGCCCAAAGACGACTGCTAAAAAAATGCTTTTCATTGTTTTCATAATTTCAAATTTTGTTGTTTATAATTGGTTTACAGTTACAAATTTGAAATTTGGGACAGAAAAAAGACTTGAGGATTTTTTTTGAGGAGCACTAATTTACAACATTTTATTGAATGTATCTGTTTGATAATAAAATATTTACAGTTTTTAATGTTAAAAGCAAAAAACCAGCCCATAAACGGCTTTGAATTAAAAAAAGAGAAAAGAAAAGTAAGACTTTGTAATTTTTGGCATCAAATTGGTACTAACAGGTAATCATCAACCTGACCCGAAACTTTCGGGTTTAAATCAAATCATCATGTTAAAACGTTTCTTTCTCCTTTGTTCCGGTGTCGATAGTGACATCGTGAACTCTTGTTCCAATGGCGAACAAAACAAATACGCCGGTATCGGTGCCACCGTATTTTTTACTGCAGTGATGGCTTTTATAGCGAGCAGTTATGCGCTTTATACAGTTTTTGATAATATT
>NZ_CAMLRU010000100.1 GCF_946482535.1 uncultured Flavobacterium sp. | reverse complement strand
TTTGACACGCGGCGTTTTTTTGTCTGCGTAAATATAGGAAGATAATGAAGATTTTACTCATTGGAGAATACAGTCGGTTACACAATTCTTTAAAAGAAGGTTTGCTCGAACTTGGAAACGAGGTAACTATCTTGGGTTTTAAAGATGGTTTCAAGGATTATCCGGTAGATTTTCCATTGGTCAAAAAATGGGATTACGGCCTACTAAAAAAATTTAAAGTTGCGATTTTAAAACTGACCGGTTTTGATATTTCTTCTTATTTCACCTATAAACAGTTCCAAAAAAACCAAGCGCACTTTAAAGGATTTGAGGTAGTACAACTCATTAATGAAAACAGCTTTTTTTGTGATTATCAACACGAGAAAAAGATTTTAAAGTTCCTTTTCCAACACAACAAGAAAGTGTTTCTGTTGTCCTGTGGTGATGATTATACTTATGTGAATTACAATTTCAATCATCCTGAAAATCCGTCAATCATTCAACCTTATTTGGCCGGAAAAATTGCCGATAAAGATTTTTCAAATGTTTTAAAATTCAGGACCAAATCTTTTGAAAAACTACACCAATACCTTTATCAAAGTATACAAGGTGTGATTGCCACCGATATCGACTACCATATTCCTTTGCAGCATCATTCCAAATATTTAGGGTTGGTTTCGAGTCCGATAAACTTGACTAAATTTCCGCAAAGCGAAATGAAAATCGGCGATAGAATCATCATTTTCCATGGCATTAACCGCGAGAGTTATTTCAAAAAAGGGAATGATTTTTTTGAGAAAGCGCTAGAAATAATCAAACAAAAATACACCGATAAAGTAGATGTATTTGTAACCGAAAATGTCCCCTACAATGAGTACATCAACCGATACAATCAAGCACATATTGTTTTAGACCAATTGTATGGCCACGACCAAGGCAGTAACGCACTCGAAGCGATGGCTAAAGGCAAAGTGGTTTTTACCAATGCGAGTGAAATCTTTGAAAAACATTATCATCTTGAGGAGAAAGTAGCCGTCAATGCAATGCCTGATGTAGATTACTTAGTGAACGAATTGTCTTTTTTAATCGAAAATCCGGAGACCATAATAGCCATCGGCCAAAGAGCCAGAGCGTTTGTTGAACGAGAGCACGAAGCTGTAAAGATTGCTCAACAGTATCAAGCGGTTTGGCAAGGGAAAATCAATTAAGTTTTGGCTTAAAAAACAACTTTCTGAACATCCACAAAACTACTGCCAAACAAATGAGATTGGCATAAAAATAAGCTTGTAAAACACCTTCAACCGATTGGGTTTTCATCAGGAAAAAAGCCAGTAGAAAATACGATAGATTAAAAATAATTTCGCCGAAGAAATAGCGTTTCATCATGGTTTTAACCACAATCTGAAACCCAAAAGCCAAGGTCAGTATTTTGACAAAATCGCCCGCCAATTGCCAAATGAGTAATTCTTTAATACTGTAAAATTCGGCAGTAAAAGCCAGCTGCAAAATAAGGCCTTTGGCTATGTAAATCACAACCAGCATGGCTAAAAACAACGGAACAAAAACTTTAAAATAGGATTTGAGCTCTGCTTTAAATTCGCTTTCGGTGTGAATGGAAGCCAACTTTGGCATGTAATACAAGGACAAACCCGAGCTGAAGAACATCATATAAAAACTCGATAACCGATTGACCGCATCCCAAATTCCGGCTGCTTCTATGGAGTGTGTTTCTACTATGGAGTTGCGGATAAAAAGTAAGGTCAACGGCACGGCAAAAGCACTTAACAAAGCCATCACCGAAAATCTTTTGATGACATTCAGGTATTTTTGACTGATTAATTGCTGCAAATCAAAACGGAAAGAAGCTCGGTCTTGTCTGACGAATAAAAAAGTAACCAGTACCATTAAAATTTCACCGACGGCAATAGAGAGTAATCCACCCATGATTTGCTTTTGCCAAATTAAAACTGCCGTGATTCCGAAGACCAAGACATTGGAGACAATCTGAATGATGACAATTTTTTTATATTGTTCTAAGCCGTTGTATATGGCCATCCAAAAAGCATTAATCACCATTAACGGCAATAATAAAGCGAAGAAACGTATCGGAATGGTATAAGCGTCGGTAAAGAAAAGAAACTCAGAAATAGGAGAAGCAAAACCCAAAACAAGCATTCCTAAAACAACTGAAATGATTAAAAACAACCAAAAAAAGGTAGAATAAATTACTGAAAGCTCCTGCTTGTTTTCCTTATTTTCGACAAAGAGTTTGACTATAGAATTGCTCACGCCCAATGTGGCAATCGATTTGATCATGGTGGCGAAATTTCGAAAACTGCCCATCAAAGCCATACCCGAAGTCCCCAGGAAAACTGCAATAATTTTGGAGGAAATAATACCCAATACAAAACTCACGCCTACCGAAAGTGAATTCAGTGACAAAACTTTGAGCAGTGTATTTTGTCGGAGTAGTTTCAACTTATAAATTTCGGATTACTTTGGCCGGACTTCCCGCAGCAAAAACATTGGGCGGTATATCTTTTGTCACTACTGAACAAGCGCCGATAACTGAATTCTCGCCTATTGTAACTCCTTTGAACACCACCGAATTGTAATAGACAATTACATTTTTTTTGATGGTAATCGGTGCGGATTTAACCTCACCGGTCATGCGCTTTTCGGGATCTAAATCGTGTCCGTCTGTATCTACCAGCATACAGTTGATGCCAATCATTACATCGTCTTCAATGGTAATTTTGGAAACCGCTTGGATGGTTGCACCGTTGGCCATTACCACATTATTTCCTATGGAAACTTCGCTGTCTTCCTGCATTGCCAAAATATAATTATAGGTAGAATAAGTGTAATGCGCTGCGGAAACTCCGTTTTGAAAATTCTTTCCGAATTTGATTTTGCCACGGCCTTTGAGCAGCAACGGCAAGTATAAATTGGGCTTCCCTTCTACATTGGGACAATCTGACAAAAGTTTGTATTTCCAGATTCGCAAGGAAACAAAAAGGATATGTTTTATTTTGGCTAAAATCCCCATTTAATATTGGTTTATGGTTTTAATTACAAAATCAACCTCATCGTCGGTCAATATCGGACTTAAAGGCAAACTTATTACTTCTTCATGTATTTTTTCGGTTATTGGAAAGGAAAGTTGATTCCATTCTTTCAAAGCTTTTTGTTGGTGTGACGGAACGGGATAGTGAATGAGGGTTTCAATAGCATGCTGTTTCAAATAATCTTGTAACTCTTGTCTGTTTTGTGTGCGAACCACAAACAAGTGAAAGACATGATTATCAGATTGATCCCAATAAGGCAAAGTAATTTTATCGTTTTTGATTTCGGCCAAATAACGCTTGACTATTCTTTTTCGAGCTTCGTTTTCCAAATCCAAATGCGGCAACTTCACATTCAAAAAAGCAGCTTGAAGTTCGTCCAAACGAGAATTGACGCCGATAAACTCGTTGTAATATTTTTGTTCCGAACCATAATTTCGCAAAGCGAATAGAATTTTGGCCAATTCCTCATCATTGGTAGTAACAGCACCGGCATCGCCTAAAGCACCGAGATTTTTTCCGGGATAAAAACTAAACGCTGCGGCATGAGACAGATTTCCGGATTTGCCCTCCTTACAAAAAGCCCCGTGCGCTTGAGCCGAATCTTCGATAACCAATAAATTATGTTGTTTTGCTATGCGGTTTATTTTATCCATTTCGGCTAACTGTCCGTACAAATGAACCGCTAAAATGGCTTTGGTTTTGGAAGTAATTTTTTCGGAGATACTATCGGGATCAATATTGAAAGTTTCTAATCTTGGTTCCACCAACACCGGAACCAAATCGGCTTGCAGGATGGCCAAAATACTGGCTATATAGGTATTCGCCGGAACGATAACCTCATCGCCTTGTTGCAATTTCCCCAGCTGAATGTATGCTTTAAAAATCAAGACCATGGCATCCAATCCGTTACCAACACCAATGCAGTGTTTAGTGCCGCAATATTCGGCGAAACGGTTTTCAAAAGTTTTGACTTCATCGCCTAAAACAAACCAACCTTTATCCAAAACCTGTTGCATTTTCTTCTGGAATTCGGCTTGGTATGGCCAATTGATTTTATGCAAATCGAGGAATTTTATCATAGCAATATATCTTCTAATAAACCGTAATTGGCCGTTGCCACTTCATAATAGTCCTGAACAGTAGTTTTAGCTCCGAAACTTTCTTTCCAAAACAAAATACCCTTATTGATCTTCATGCCGTTTTCTTCATGTGAAGGACCAAAATCAAAATAAGGAATATCCGTAAAAACCTCGGTGATTAAGTGGTGATATAAAAAATCCAAACTACCCAAGGCGTTCTTTTGCTCATTGCCGGAAATGTATTGCGGATGTGCTACATTATCAGTCACAAAAACTGTAGTTCCGGCTACGATTATGTCTTCGTGATACACATTAAAATGGCGAATATTTTTGGGGAAGTTTTGTTGCAGCTTTTTAATTTCTTCAGCGGTATGAACCGGTTTGACCTGATGCTTTTTGTCTAAATTGGGAATCAAAATTTCGTTCCAAAAAAGGTCAAATTCTAATTCTTCTTTGATAACCAAATGATTCTTTTCGCCTCTTCGAATGGCTTCTCTTCTGGTTTTTGTGACAGAAAAAGACTTCTTTTTATCAATAACCGACAAACAATATCTTCTGGCTAATTGGGCTTGACCCAAAAACAAAGCGTATTCAATTTCCTCGGAAAAATAACGATTGTAAATGGATGGAATTAACTTGACTAAAAGACTTTTGATTTGATTTTCATGCAGAAATTTTAATACCGCTTTGGTGATGTCTAATACTTCTCCCAGTTTTATTTCGGACTCAAAAACAAAACCTCCGTAGGTAAGGCCTTGATGTGAAAAAAGCTGATTATCCTTGAGATTTGCGGGCAACAAGCTCACCAATTGCTCCTCTTGAAAAACCATCAACGAATAATCTTGGAACCTATCGGAATGGTATTCCATAAAATGGCGATTGAACAAAAAGGTTGCATTTTTGGCTTTGCCTACAAAAGCATTCCAAAGCAAAAAATCATCCGAATGGTATCGTCTTACAGTATAGTTTTTCACAAGCAAGGATTTGACTTTGGAAAATTAAACATTTATTTTTTAATAGCATTCATCTATTTTTTGATGCATTCATCGGCAAAAAATAAAAATTACAAAATAAATACCTATTTTTAACCTACTAAATTTCAATTTGCCTTGAATTTAAAACGAAAATTGCTATTTTTTATTGCCCTGTTTCTCAACATTTACTGTGTGAGCGGTCAGGATATTACCCTATACCAACAATTGAATGGCCGGTATGATTTTACTTTCTTCGGGAATACCATGAATACCGTTGAAAACAATTCTACAACGGGCTTGGTTACTGTTACTTCTTCGGCTGCCAGTTTAACCTTAAATCCAAACGACGTTATTGAAAAGGCCTATTTGTATTGGGCCGGTTGTGGAGACGGAGATTTTGAAGTGACCCTCAATACAACAGCTATTTCAGCTGATAGGACTTTTGCACACAGCAGGGTTTTCAGCGGAATTGAATTCACCTATTTCAGTGCTTTCAAAGACATTACAACCTTTATTCAAAATACCGGTAACGGCAATTATACCCTATCCAATCTTGATGTTTCGGCTTTTGAAGAACTGCATGGAACGCGAAGAACTAATTTTGCCGGTTGGGCCATTCTTATCATTTACAGCAATGCCAATCTTCCTTATAACCAAATCAATATTTACGATGGTTTGGAAGGCGTTCCTGATGAATTGGCCATCACTTTAAACGGATTGAATGTGATTGACAACGCCAACTCCAAAGTAGGATTCTTAGCTTGGGAAGGAGATTCCGGTTTGGCCACAGAAGAGTTCAGAATTAATGGTGATTTATTGAGCAATACTTTGAATCCGGCGAGTAATGTTTTTAATGGTACAAATTCATTTACGGGAAGCACAACGCTTTACAATATGGATTTGGATGTTTACAATATCGAAAACAATATCGCTATTGGAGACACCACCGCCGAAATATCACTAACATCCTTTCAAGATTTTGTGATGATCAATACAGTAATAACCAAACTCACCAGCCAACTTCCCGATGCCACGGTGACTATTGATTCCATCAACAAATCTTGTGATTCTCGAAGTTTAACATTGAACTATACGATAGCCAATTTGAATTGCACGGGTCAACTGCCGGCTCAAACACCGGTTTCCATTTACATCAACGGTCAATTAATCGAATTGTTTGAAACAACTGTTGAAATTCCGGTAGACGGACAAATCTCGGGGCAAATCACTATTGTAGTGCCTGACACCTTTCCTAATAATTTTAACCTCTTAATGGTGGTAGACGACAAAGGTGACGGAACCGGAATTGTGAACGAATTGGTTGAAAACAATAATACATTTACCACTCCGGAAGCCTTAGGGACCTCTCCTAAATTCAATCCTTTACAGGACTTGGTGGCTTGTAATGAAGGGTTTACCCAAGCCACTTTTGATTTTTCAACTTATGAATCTTTGGTAAAAGTCGATCCCGAAAACAGCGTAGGTTTTTATGAAAGTTTGGATGATGCTAACAATGCTATTAATCCCATTTTTAATACACAAAATTATACCGCCACTGTTACACCCAAAGAAATATTTGTCCGATTGGATAACGAAAATTGTTATATCACCACCTCTTTTTTATTGACTTCCCGAAATTGTCCTCCTACGGTGTACAACTATGTTTCGGCCAACAATGATACTCGTAACGACACTTTTACCATTGCCGGTTTACAAAATATATTTTTGGATTATAAAGTGGAAGTTTACAATCGTTGGGGAAAATTAGTCTGGACAGGCAACCAAAATACCGCCAGTTGGGATGGTTATATTAAGGAAGGATTAGGTACAAAAAATGCGCCTGACGGAACATACTTTTACATTCTCTATCTTAATGATCCGGATTATCCTGAACCTATGAGCGGTTATTTATATTTGGTTCATTAATCAGAAAAACTTTGTAATTTTGTCTTGAAAATTCGGGATTAGAACTCTATAATGAAACAAATCACCAGCGCACAAAACCCTTTTGTCAAATCTTTAGTTTTACTACAAGAAAAAGCCAAAGCCAGAAAACAATCGGGGACTTTTTTGATTGAAGGACAACGCGAAATCGAATTGGCGCTCAAAGGAAATTATGAATTGGAAAGCATTCTTTTTCTTCCGGAACTAATTTCGGAATTCCAAATAACCCAATTGACGAATAATCAAATTAACGTTATTGAAATCTCTAAAGAAGTTTATCAAAAATTGGCCTATCGTGACACTACCGAAGGCATTTTGGCGGTAGCTAAAACCAAAAACCTACAACTTTCAGACTTAAAACTCCCCAAAAATCCGCTGATTGTTGTGATGGAAGCCATTGAAAAACCGGGAAATATCGGTGCTATGTTGCGTACCTGTGACGCGGCCAATGTTGACGCCGTTATCATCGCTAATCCGAAAACCGATTTGTACAATCCTAATATTGTTCGCTCCAGCGTAGGTTGTTTGTTTACCAATCAAATTGCCACCGCATCCACCGAGGAAGTAATTTCGTATTTAATAGAAAATAATATCAATTTTTATAGCGCAACACTACAAAATTCGACCTCCTACCATACCCAAAACTATACCTCACCTACTGCCTTGGTCGTTGGCACGGAAGCCACCGGACTATCCCAACTTTGGCGGGAAAAAGCCACTCAAAACATCATCATTCCCATGCAAGGGGAAATCGACAGCATGAACGTTTCAGTAGCCGCCGCGATTTTGATTTTTGAGGCCAAACGCCAAAGAGGATTTTGATTTAAGAACGCATAATGCAGATTGTCCGACAATGACAGTTTGGTGAAAACTATGACCATGAAAAAAGCACTATTTATTGTTGTTTCCGTTTTTACTTTTGGAAACATTTCCGCTCAAATTACAGAAAAAGAAGTTGATGTTTTGGTAGAAAACACCTTGAAAACCTTCAACGTTCCGGGTATAGCCGTTGGGATTGTTAAAGACGGAAAGTTGGTTTTTGCCAAAGGTTATGGCGTTGCCAACATCAAAACCCAACAAAAAGTAGACGCTAATACTTTATTTGGTATTGCTTCCAACAGCAAAGCCTTTACCGCTTCAGCTTTAGCCATTTTGGTTGATGAAGGAAAAATAAAATGGGATGATAAAGTCAAAAAATACTTGCCCGAATTCAAAATGTACAATGACTATGTGACTGAAGAATTCACAATTCGCGACTTATTAACCCACAAAAGCGGACTCGGATTAGGCGCAGGCGATTTAATGATTTGGCCCGACGGGCATGATTTTACCCCTAAAGATATCGTTAGAAACATCCAATATTTAAAACCGGTTTCCGGATTCAGAACCAAATATGATTATGACAATTTGCTTTATGTCATTGCCGGTGAATTGGTCGAAAAAGTATCAGGAAAAACTTGGTGTGATTTTGTGGAAGAGCGTTTGATGAAACCCATCGGCATGAATAAAAGCGCAGCATCTTGGAACAGACTAAAAGACACTACCAATACTATTGTTCCTCACGTACCTACCAAAGGGAAGTTGGAAATTGTACCCAGATACACCAACCCCATTTTTGATGCAGCCGCCGGATTGTATGCTTCGGTAAATGACTTGAGCAACTGGTTGATTGTGCAAATGAACCAAGGAAAATATGGCGAAAACCAACAATTATTTTCCGAAAAACAATGGAAAGAAATGTGGACACCTCAAACCATTTTACCTTTACCGAATCCTTACCCTTACACTTCAAACTTCAGGAACTATGGCTTAGGCTGGCGTTTGGAAGACATCAACGGTCATCTTCAAGTCTCTCATACCGGTGGATTGGATGGAATCGTTACACAAACCATAATGATTCCCGATGTAAAATTGGGTATTATCGTTTTGACCAACCAACAAAACGGTGCGGCTTTTACGGTGATTTCTAACACTATTAAAGACAGTTATTTGGGTTTGCCTAAGTTTGATCATTTGGCTTATTTTGGTCAGGAAAGAAGAGCCAAAGAAAACAATGCTGATAAAATCACTGAGGAAGTTTGGAAAGTCGTTGACCAAAATTTGAAACAAAAAATCAAAATCGATTTTAAAAAATACATCGGCACTTATACCGATAAATGGTTTGGCGAAGTGACTATTTTTGAAAAGAAAGGCAAATTATACTTTGCTTCCACTCGTTCGAAAAGATTAATCGGGGAGATTTTCTTTTACAAAGACCAAAACTTTGTGGTCAAATGGAATGTCCGAAGCTTTAATGCCGATTCGCATATTTTCTTTGATTTTGATACCAACGGACAGGTGAATCACTTTACCATGAAAGCCATTTCACCCATGACCGATTTCAGCTATGACTTCCATGATTTGGATTTTAATAAATTGAAATAAACGTCAATTCTAACCCTGAATTCTTAAAAAAATTAATTTGAAGTTTAATTATTGGAATTTAATTCAATAATGCTTATTTTTAGGAATTGAATGAAATTGCTATGATTGAAATTGATTTAGAAGAAGAAAAAAAAGCTATTGCCCGAGAATACAAAGAATTACTTCGCATAAGTTACCAAACGCTTACTGATTCCGACAAGAAATTAATTCGAAAAGCTTTTGATGTGGCCGTTGATGCCCACAAAGACCAACGTCGAAAATCAGGAGAAGCTTATATTTTCCATCCCATAGGCGTAGCCAAAATCGTCGCTTCCGAAATTGGTTTAGG
>NZ_CAMLRU010000099.1 GCF_946482535.1 uncultured Flavobacterium sp. | reverse complement strand
AAAAAATCATCGATACCAATTACTTCACAGTAATCGCGTTCAACATTCCCGGAAACGGTTATGATGACAACTTTGGCAATTTGATTTCCAATTATAAAGATTTTACCATCCGCGACATAGCACGTATTTTTTGGGATGGATTATCGTTTCTTAAAATAAACGACGTTTTTGCGGTTATCGGCGGTAGTTTAGGCGGTGCCGTAGCCTGGGAAATGGCGGTGTTGAAACCTGGTTCGGTTCAAAATCTGATTCCCATTGCTACCGATTGGAAAGCCACCGATTGGGTAATCGCTAATGTGTTAATCCAAGACCAAATCTTGAACAATTCTGATGATCCGATTGCCGATGCGCGCTTACACGCTATGTTGTTGTACCGAACACCGCAATCTATTAATGGTCGTTTTCAAAGAAGCAAATTCGATAATTCATCAGTTTTTCAAATCGAAAATTGGCTGGCCAATCACGGCATCAAACTCAAAAACCGCTTTCGGTTATCGGCTTACAAACTGATGAACCATTTGCTCAAAACCAATGATATTACTCGAGGCAGAGGTGATTTTTTGGCGGTAGCCAATGCCATTCATGCCAATATTCACGTGGTGGCGGTCGATACCGATTATTTTTTTATTCCGGATGAGAATCGGGAAACGTATCAAATTTTAAAAACCGTTAAGGAAAATGTGTACTATCAGGAAATCAAATCCATTCACGGACATGACGCTTTCTTAATCGAATTCGAACAATTAGCCCAAATAGTAGCTCCTATTTTTAATCCTCAAAAACAACAAAATTATGTCAGCGCTTAGAATCAATATCGTCCTTTTCGGCATAGGAAATGTCGGTAGCACTTTAATCAATCAGGTCATCGAAAGTCAAAAATTCTTTCTCGAAAAAAGAAACATCGATTTGCGTTTTCCCATCATCACCAATTCCACTTTAGCGTTCTTCGAAAAAGAAGGCTTAAAAAACCAGTGGGAAGCCAACTTCGCCCAATCGGCCATTCCGTTCCGAATTGAAGACATCATCGAATACGTTCAAGAACAACAGTTGGAAAACCTGATTGCGGTAGATGCCACCGCCAGTGCGGAAATCATCAAAAATTATATTCCGTTAATTCAAAACGGTTTTGACATCGTAGCCGCCAATAAAAAAGCGAATACATTACACACCGATTTCTACAAAGAACTCAGAAGAAACCTAAAAAAATACGACAAGTCCTTTTTATACGAAACCAATGTCGGTGCCGGTTTGCCGGTGGTTCAAACGATAAACGATTTGCACTTTTCAGGCGAAGAAATTACCAAAATCCGTGGCGTTTTCTCAGGTTCTTTGAGTTATATCTTCAACCGATTTTCTGCCGAAGATTTACCCTTTTCTAAAATCTTACTCGAAGCCGAGAAAAAAGGATACACCGAACCCGATTCTCGTGACGACTTATCCGGACACGACGTAGCCAGAAAATTACTGATACTTGCCCGCGAAATCGAACAAGAATTTGAATTCACCGACATCAAAATAGAATCCCTTTTGCTACCCAATCTCAATGAAAAAAGTCCCAAATCGGAATACGCAGTCAATAAACAACTGTTCGACAAGCCGTTCCAAATCGCCAAAATCACCCAAGCCGAAGACCATGCTTTGCGCTATGTGGGCGAGTTGGATGTCAAGACAAAACAATTAGAAGTCAAATTGGTTTCAGTGCCTAAAAGTTCGCCATTGGGCCAACTCAAAGGCGCCGACAACCTAATCGAAATTTATGCTAAATCTTATGGCGAAATCCCAATCGTCATTCAAGGCGCCGGAGCCGGAAAACAAGTCACGGCTCGTGGCGTCTTAACCGATATTCTCAAAATCGCCGAGAAAATCAAAATCAAAGAAGCGATTTGGTTATAGACCGAATTAAAGTAAACTATCCAACCATTCAACCTGCCTGCATGTCGGTAGGTCAAAAACCTGCAGCGCGAAAACGTTGTAGGTTTTTATTTTTTCAAAACCCTTGCAAATGTGAATTCTGTGCCCTTACTTTGCACCGTTCATAAATGTATTGTTTGTTATCACGAAAGCCGGAGGGAATAGACCCGATGAAAGCTTAGCAACCCTTTGCCAAAAGAAGGTGCTACATTCTATCTCGTTCAAAACGAGAGCAGATAACCCCGAGAATTCTTCTCAACTTTCACGATAACATATTATAATTTTTTAGGAGCGAATGGCTTGCGCATTGTAGCGGTCCATATTCCCGCTTTACGTGCTACATGGTAGCTACTTCAATCGGGGCTAAAAAGTAAAATGTATTGATTTTTTGGTTTCAGTTGTCAGTCCGACAACCAATAACCAACAACCAACAACCAATTAGTATGTCAAAAATACAAGACGCCATTAAAGAAAGAATCCTCGTCCTAGACGGCGCCATGGGAACCATGTTACAGCGTAATAACTTCTCCGAAGAAGATTTCCGCGGCGAACGTTTCAAGGATTTCCCACATCCGTTAAAAGGCAACAACGATTTGTTATCGATAACGCAACCCGAAGCCGTAAAACAAGTCCACCGCCTTTATTTCCAAGCCGGTGCCGATATCGTAGAAACCAATACATTCTCAGGAACCACCATCGGAATGGCCGATTACCATATGGAAGATTTGGTGTACGAACTCAATTACCAATCCGCCAAAATAGCCCGTGAAGTAGCCAACGAATTCACTGACCGACCGCGTTTCGTAGCCGGTTCCATCGGGCCAACCAACAGAACAGCAAGCATGTCGCCCGACGTAAACGATCCGGGTTTCCGTGCCGTAACTTTTGACGATTTGCGCATCGCTTACAAACAACAAGTAGAAGCCCTAATTGACGGCGGTTGTGATGTACTTTTGGTAGAAACCATCTTCGATACGCTAAACGCCAAAGCCGCTTTATTCGCCATCGAAGAAGTCAAAGAAGAACGAAATTTAGATATTCCGGTTATGGTTTCGGGAACCATTACCGATGCTTCCGGAAGAACACTTTCAGGGCAAACGGTAGAAGCGTTTTTAATTTCCATCCAGCATATTCCTTTGTTATCAATCGGATTCAATTGCGCGCTTGGTGCCGACCAATTAAAACCTTATTTAAAAAGATTAGCACACAATACCACATTGAATATTTCGGCGCATCCGAATGCCGGTTTGCCGAATGCTTTCGGGCAATACGACCAAACCCCGGAAGAAATGCAAGCTTTGATTCGCGAGTATTTACAAGATAATTTAGTGAACATCATAGGCGGTTGTTGCGGGACAACACCTGAACACATCAAAGCTATCGCTGAGGTAGCTGCTGAGTTCAAACCGAGAAAGTTGATGGTTGTTGGTTGATGGTTGTTGGGTAATAAGTTTTAAAGAAAAATAATGGAATATATAAAATTAGAAGTTTGGATTGAAGCTAGAAAACTAGTCAACCAAGTTTATGAATTAACCAAAGCTTTTCCTGTAGAAGAGCTATATGCTTTGACAAACCAAATAAGGAGATGTTCAGTATCAATACCTTCAAATATTGCTGAAGGATGTGGAAGACAAACATCAAAGGATACTATTCATTTTCTTCAAATATCCAGAGGTTCGTTGTTTGAATTAGAAACACAATTTTATATAGCATTAGATCAAGGATATATTTCAAAAAATGATTTTGAAGTGATTGACAAACAAATTCAAAGTTGTAAAAAGCTAGTGAACGGATTTATCAACTATTATAAGAACAAGTAAAAATGGATAATATCGATATTTCCAACAACCAACAACCAACAACCAACAACCGATATTTAAAACTATCCGGTTTAGAACCTTTAATCGTTACGCCGGAATCTAATTTTATCAACGTCGGAGAAAGAACCAATGTGACCGGTTCGCGTAAATTTCTCCGATTAATCAAAGAAGAAAAATACGAAGAAGCTCTCGATATAGCTCGCGCACAAGTAGAAGGCGGAGCCCAAATCATCGATGTCAATATGGATGAAGGCATGCTCGATGGGGTTTATGCCATGACCAAATTCCTCAATCTGATTGCCGCTGAACCCGATATTGCTCGAGTTCCGGTAATGATAGACAGTTCCAAATGGGAAATCATTGAAGCGGGTTTGAAAGTCATTCAAGGAAAAGGGGTCGTGAATTCCATCTCCTTAAAAGAAGGAAAGGAAGCGTTCATTCACCATGCTAAGTTAATTAAAAGATACGGAGCCGCGGTTATCGTAATGGCTTTTGATGAAGTTGGTCAAGCAGATAACTACGAAAGACGTATTGAAATCTGTAAGCGTTCGTATGATATATTGGTCAACGAAGTCCATTTTCCACCCGAAGATATCATTTTCGACCCGAATATTTTCCCGGTCGCAACCGGTATGGAAGAACATAAATTAAATGCCTTAGATTTCTTCAGAGCCACCAAATGGATACGGGAAAATCTGCCGTATGCCGGCGTTTCAGGAGGTGTGAGTAATGTGTCGTTTTCGTTTCGCGGGAATGATAAAGTGCGTGAAGCCATGCATTCGGCATTCTTATATCATGCGATTAAAAACGGCATGACCATGGGAATCGTAAATCCGGAAATGCTCGAGATTTATGATGAAATCGACCCGGTCTTATTAGAACATGTGGAAGATGTTTTATTAAATAGAAGAGAAGATGCGACAGAAAGATTACTCGATTTAGCCGAGAGTTTCAAAGGCGAAAGCAAAACCAATGAAAAAGCAGTACAAGAATGGCGCAACGGTTCTTTACAAGACCGATTAACCCATTCCTTAGTCAAAGGAATAGACGAATTTATTGAAATAGATGTAGAAGAAGCCCGTCAGTCAGTAGAAAAACCGATTGAAGTCATCGAAAACCATTTGATGAACGGGATGAATGTCGTAGGTGATTTATTCGGCAGCGGGAAAATGTTCTTGCCGCAAGTGGTCAAATCAGCTCGTGTGATGAAGAAAGCGGTGGCTTATTTGTTACCGTTTATTGAAGCTTCTAAAGACGGCAAATCCTCTTCGGCCGGAAAGGTTTTGATGGCCACCGTAAAAGGTGATGTACACGATATCGGTAAAAATATTGTATCGGTTGTATTGGCTTGTAACAACTTTGAAATCATCGATTTGGGTGTGATGGTACCGCCGGAAAAAATCATAGAAACAGCAGTCAAAGAAAATGTAGACATTATAGGTTTGAGCGGATTGATTACACCTTCGTTGGACGAAATGGTGTATTTGGCCAAAGAGATGGACAAACTCAATATCAAAATCCCGGTGATGATTGGCGGTGCGACAACTTCACGTGCACATACGGCGGTGAAAATTGCCCCGGAATATAAAGAAACTGTAGTTCACGTCAACGATGCGTCGCGTGCGGTAACTGTTGCGAGTAATTTACTGCAAGAGGAAACCAAAGACAATTATGCTCAAACCATTCGAGCTGAATATGACAAACTCCGTGAAGGTTATTTAAGTCGAAGTCGAGATAAAAATTACCTGTCGATTGAAGACGCGCGTAAGAATAAATTGCAATTGGATTGGAATAATTTTACTCCGGTAAAACCCAACTTTATCGGCACCAAAACTGTTGAGATTGCATTGGCTGAGTTGGTTGATTTTATCGATTGGACACCATTCTTCCAATCGTGGGAATTGTACGGAAAATATCCGGCGATTTTGAAAGATGAAGTAGTAGGAGAGCAAGCCACCGCTTTATTCGCCGATGCCCAAAGAATGCTCAACCAAATCGTAACTGAAAAATGGTTTACCGCCAAAGGTATCCTCGGGATTTTCCCTGCGAACACCGTCAACGATGACGATATACAAGTAACACCAACAACCAACAACCAACAACCAACAACTTTTTTGACTTTGCGCCAACAATCCCAAAAAACCGCCGGTGCACCCAACATTGCGTTAGCCGATTTTATTGCGCCAAAAGATTCAGGAAAGCAAGATTACATAGGTTGTTTTTGCGTGACTACAGGTTTCGGTGTTGACGAAAAAGCTGTCGAATTTGAAAAGCAATTAGACGATTACAATTCGATTTTAGTCAAAGCACTTGGTGACCGATTAGCAGAAGCTTTTGCCGAATATTTACACTTGCAAGTCCGCAAAGAAATTTGGGGTTATGCTTCTGATGAAACTTTGTCCAACCAAGAATTGATTGACGAGGAATACAAAGGCATACGTCCGGCACCGGGTTATCCTGCGTGTCCCGATCACTTGGAAAAACCTACGATTTGGAAACTGTTACAAGTAGAAGAAACCATAGGCGTCAAACTCACTGAAAGCATGGCGATGTGGCCTGCCGCTTCGGTTTCGGGCTATTATTTTGCGCATCCGCAGAGCAAGTATTTCGGACTCGGAAAAATTAAAGAAGACCAAGTAAAAGATTACGCAAAACGAAGAAACATTAGTGAGGAAGTTGCCCAAAAGTGGCTTTCTCCGAATATTAGCCCCACCTAGCCTCCCCGAAGGGGAGGAATCCAAACTTTAAATTTATTAAATGATTAATTAAACCCTGATATACCCCAGTCAGTTAGCCCCTCTTTTGGAGGGGTTGGGGAGGCCAATGAAAGTAACCCAACATATCGAAAACGCCAACGGCAAACCTTTATTCTCTTTTGAGATTTTACCGCCTTTGAAAGGACAGAACATTCAGTCGATTTTTGACAGTATTGATCCGTTGATGGAGTTCAATCCGCCGTTTATTGACGTGACTTACCATCGTGAAGAGTATGAATTTAAAGAATTGCCGAACGGTTTGTTGCAAAAGAAAATTGTGAAGAAACGTCCGGGAACGGTTGGCATTTGCGCCGGGATTCAGAACAAATACAATGTAGATGCGATTCCGCATATTTTGTGCGGCGGTTTTACCAAAGAAGATACCGAAAACTTATTGATTGACTTGGATTTCTTGGGAATCGATAACGTTGTTGCCCTTCGTGGCGATGCGTTGAAAACCGAAACGTATTTCCATCCGGAAAAAGAAGGTAATGCTTATGCGAGTGAGTTGGTGACACAAATCAGCAATTTGAACCAAGGTATTTATTTGGATGAAGATTTGAAAAATTCGGCCAAGACCAACTTTTGTATCGGTGTAGCGGGTTATCCGGAGAAACATATGGAAGCACCGAGTTTAGACAGCGATATTCATTTCTTAAAACAAAAAATCAAAAACGGAGCGGAATATATCATCACGCAGATGTTTTTTGACAATAAAAAATTCTTTGATTTTGTAGACAAATGCCGTGCCGCCGGAATCACCGTTCCGATTATTCCGGGATTGAAACCGATTGCCACTAAGAAGCAATTGAACTTGATTCCGCACCGATTCAGTTTGGAATTGCCCGATGATTTAATCATGGCTGTGGTCAAAGCTAAAGACAATGATGAGGTAAAACAAATCGGAATCGAATGGTGTGTGGCTCAAAGTAAGGAACTGGTTGCCGCCGGAATTCCGGTATTGCATTATTATTCTATGGGCAAAGCAGAGAATATCAAGGCTATTGCCAAAGCCGTTTTTTAAACTGATTTCACAAAAGACCATTCCCGTTTAGCCCCGATTGGAGTCAGCTACCATGTAGCGCGGAAAGCGGGAACAAGGCCAACATAAAGGCCCGAACTTTTCGCTCCTAAAAAAAATGTCGAATGTCCACTGGACATTCTCCTCTTAATATCAAACCTAAAGATATTCTGTTATATTTGTGCGTTTTAAATTTTAGGATGAGGAAAATTTACCTGTTTTTTTTGTTGTTTGCCTTTTCGGGTTTTGGCCAAAAGTCGAATCCCTTTGCTGTTGAAGCTTCTTTATTAAGAGGAAATATTTTACCCCATACCGAAGACATGCACCACTTGGTCAACGGGCATCCGCAGGGCGTGATGTTATCGGTACTCAACCGAACCGATGGCTCTAAAGAATGGCATAGGGCTTACAATTATCCGGATTTTGGCGGTTATTTTTTGTACCAGGATTTTAATTCTCAGGCTTTAGGTCAAAATTATGCCGTGGGCGCCTTGTACAATTTTTACTTTTGGAAAAGACATTTGCAACTCAAATTATCCCAAGGAATTGCTTATACCACGAATCCGTATGACAAAGTGGAGAACAGCAGAAATAAGGCTTTTGGAAGTAAATTTATGGGTAATACCAACATTGGTTTGGCCTATGACCACCAAAACTTGTTTAAAAATATAGGTTTTCAGGCCGGACTCTTATTTACCCATTATTCAAATGGCCGCATGAAATCGCCTAATAGCGGGATTAATACTTATGTGTTGAATTTGGGATTGAGTTATAATTTTGCTGAAAATTTCAAGCGCGAAGCAGACACCACCACCGTTACGAAAAACTACAGAGAACCGATTCATTATAATTTTGTGTTTCGTACCGGAATTAATGAAAATCCAATTATCAACAGCGGACAGTTTCCTTTTTACCATATTGGGGTTTATGCCGATAAGCGTTTGAATCGAAAATCGGCTTTGCAGTTTGGGGCCGAATTGTTTTTGACCAAATCAATTGACGAGTACATTAAGTATTATTCGGTGGCTTATCCGGAAGATAACATCAGCGCGGACACCGATTATAAAAGAATCGGAATTTTTATCGGTCACGAATTATTAATCAATCGTATCTCGCTGGAAGCTCAGGTTGGTTATTATGCATATCAACCGTTTAAGAAAGATATTCCGATTTATGACAGGGTTGGGATTAAATATTATTTCACTAAAAAAATATTTGGCGGATTCACAATCAAAACGCATTTGTTCTTGGCAGAAGCCTTGGAGTTTGGCATTGGTTACCGATTATAAAATATAGAAAAGCATGAAAAAATTTTCCTTATTAATAGTATTGTTTTGGCTACTAAACGCTTGTGAAAAACCGAGTGATTGTGTAGAAAGTACCGGTGCCATTATTGCCAAAGAAATTGCGGTACAACCCTTTAAGAAAATCAAAGTTTACCGCGGGATTGAAGTGGTAATTACCCAAGACTCCGAATACAAAATAGAAGTTGTAGCCGGAGAAAATTTTATTGATAATGTTGAGGTCATTCAAAACGGTGACCAACTCATTTTTAAAAATGAAGCCAGTTGCAATTGGGTTCGTGCTTACGGAACGACCAAGATTTTGGTGACTACACCAACTTTAGAAGAAGTGTATTCTAAAACCGATCGAAACATCAGTTCTAACGGGATACTGACTTATCCCAACCTAACTTTCAAAGCCATGGATAAAGATGGTGACGGAGAAAGCGGTGCCGGAACGGGAGACTTTTATTTGACCGTGGATAATAATTATTTATACATTGCCAACAACAACGTTTCGAGATTCTATCTTACCGGGCAAACCAATTTAGCGGAGTTTAATTTTTATTTCGGCGACGGAAGAATTGAGGCTGAGAATTTAGTGGCTCAATATGTCAAAGTTTACCACCGTGGTTCCAATGATATGACAGTAAGACCAATGCAAAGCATTACAGGAATCATGAACAGCACCGGAAACATCATCTTAAAAAATGTACCGCCGGTGGTTGACGTAGCCGAATTGTATCAAGGAAACATAATTTATCCTTAGATTACTGAATACTATTTCTTCTTTGTTTTCTCCCTAAAAATCTCTTCCAGGTTTTTGCTTTTCAAACTGATTTGAAGGGTTTTTAATCCGTTGGTTTGAGCAAAGTCAAATACATTCGGGCGTCTGTCTTCTTCGGTGTTGAAGGTTAGTGTCCAGATATTGTCACCACTGTTTTTATAGGTTTTGATATTGGGTAAAGCGGACAGTAAGTCGGCTGCTATGGTTTGGTCGAATTCGACTTCGAT
>NZ_CAMLRU010000098.1 GCF_946482535.1 uncultured Flavobacterium sp. | reverse complement strand
GTTACAGTAGCTTGGGCAGTATTAGTACAACCATTAGAATCTGTACCTGTTACAGTATAAGTAGTAGCTGCTGAAGGTGTCACAGCAATTGAAGTTCCTGTAGTAGTTGTGAAACCACTTGCAGTCCAAGAGTAGCTACTGATATCACTTCCACCGGCTGTTAAGGTAACAGCAGGACCAGGAGTACAATAAGCTGCTGAACTTGGAGACACAGTAATTGTTGGGTTAACAACAGAAACAGTAGCCACATCAGATTCAGCATCAGCACATTTATTGGCTCCAGAACCGGCACCGGTAACAAATGCTTTATAGTAATAGTTTCCAACAGGCGTCGCCGCAGTAGTACTTACTGATAAAGTATTAGTGTTAACTCCTGAGTAAGAAGCACCAGCTGGCGTACCGGCAGCTATAGTATTCCAAGGACCACTGGCTGAAGTAGCATATTTCCACTCAACACCCGCTACGGATCCTGTAGTTGATATTCCGAAAGAAGTGGCAGCAGCACTT
The DNA here is from genome assembly GCF_946482535.1 of uncultured Flavobacterium sp. The sequence goes on along the minus strand of NZ_CAMLRU010000098.1, from coordinate 9,396 downwards.
GGTGCACTACATCTTACAACCGGAGTTGTTGAGAAATTATTAGTTAATGATACCGGAGTATTCACTGTTAAAGTAGCAATTCCACTATCTAAGAAGAAGTCTAATTGACATTTGAATTGGTATCCTGAATGTGTAGTATCAATTCCAGAAACTGATAAAGTTTTAGGATTAAAATCGTTAACACCTGAGAAAGTTAATCCGGAGGCATCTAAACCATCAGCGATGTCATTAAAACTTGCTCCACCATCGGTACTCATTTGCCATTGTACGTTGTAAGGCTCATCACCTGTTGTTACAATGCTGAATGTTGTACTTGACTGACCACAAAGGTTTACGTCAGCAGGTTGCGTAGAGAAACCTGTATTAGTTACGTTTAAGATAGCTTCAATTGGTGTTAAAGTAACACATGGAGCTAAACCAGTAACCAAACATCTGTATTGGTAAGTATCAAATCCTAAAGTAATATTTTGAAGGCTTAATACCGCAGTATTTTCTCCTGAGTAATCAGGGTTAGCTGCTAAAATGTCTTGCCATCCGTTAACATTATCGTTTACTTGCCATTGGTAAGTAACCAAACCTGTAGTTACTACTTCAAAAGTAGTCAACTGACCCGGAGAAACGGTTCTTGAAGCTGTACCTGATACAATAGTTCCAGGCTCATTTACAGTAACCGTTACTTGTTGAGTACTAGAACAAGCCGGTACAGTAGTATTACTTGTTGCAGTTACATTATAAGTGGTAGTTTCACTTGGGCTAACCAAAACAGAAGCACCTGATAAAGTAGCGCCTCCACCAACCGGTGTCCAAGCATATGAGTTACTTTCTAATGAAGCAGCAGACAAGGTACCAGTAGTACCATTACAAATTGTAATTGGAGCCACATTAAATACCGGTAATTGATTAACCGCTACAGAAGTAGAACCAGTACTGGTACATCCTCCTAATGAAGCTGAAGCAGTATAAGTAGTAGCTGTAGTTGGTCTTGCATATAGTACTGCAGCATTATCTCCTGAAACATAAGCTACATCAGGATTAACTGAAGTATATAATGTACCTGAAGAAGCTGTCCATGAAGTAGTTGTTGGAGCTGAATAGTAAATTCTTACTGAAGCACTATTTAAAGTACCAGTGTCACCACCTGTATCATCACTAACAATCACATTCCATGTACCATTGAACGGAGCTACAAATAAGTCAGAGAAATTAAGTGTTGAGTTAGGAAGACCTAAATCAATTAAATCAGCTCTGTAAGTACCATTGGCAAATGGTGCTGCACCTGATGAAAAAGCTGGTGCAGTAGTATCTGATGTAGCTGTAGTATTAGTGAAGTTATCACCAGAACCACCTTGATTACTAACCAAGTTTACAATTTTACCATTTGGTGATTGTAGGTTCAACTGAACATCAGAATCCCATGTGTGAGTGATATTAAATAACAATTCCACTTTAGAGATCACAGCATTTGCAGGTAATCCGGCAACAGTGATTGGCAATGTAGAGGTTGTATTATCTAATATTGATACAGAACCAACAGCAGCAAAAGAAGCCGATGTTGCCACATTACCACCATTAGCGGTTAAAGTTACTGCAGTACCATTACATACCGTGGCTGCACTTGAAGATATTGTTATTGCGGTTGGACCCGGCTCAACAGTAATAGTTGAAGAAACTGAAGGAGCCACACAACCATTAGCATCTGTTCCCACTACAGTGTAAGTAGTAGTTGCAGATGGAGAAGCGTTAACAACGCTTCCGGTTGTAGCTGATAATCCTGTAGCAGGAGACCATGCATAAGTAGCAGCACCATTAGCTGTAATTGCTATAGGCGTACTAGGGTTACAGTATAAAGCCGATGTAGGAGATACTGTTACTGTAGGCAATGCATTTACTACCACAGTTACATTAGAACTACATGAAGCCCCACATGAATCACTAACAACACAAGTGAAGTTGTAAGTTCCTGCAGGTAAATTAGCTGTAATAGTAGCGGCATCAGGATAAACTCCTCCTGCGCCGTCACTCCAAGCATAAGAATAAGGAGCACCTCCACCGGTGAAATTAGCCGATACTGTGAAGTCACTTCCGGCACAATTTGGTGAAGTATAAGTAGCTGCTGAACAAACCAGCGGGTTAACGGAAACCGTAACTGATGCCGGAGCAGCGTCACAACCATTATTAGAAGCTACCACACTAAATGTTTTAGTAGCAGCAATTGGATTAGTAGCTGTAGATTGGCTATTGGCATCCACCACATCACCTGCCGGCGACCATGTAAAGGTAGATGTTGGTGGTGTAAACACATAAGAAGTACCGGCAACCGGTGCAAAGTTATTTGCGTCATTAGCTGCAGCAGTGCTGGCAGTATTTGAAGACAAAGTGATACTTTGGTACTGAGTAGAAGAACCTGTAAGTCCGGCAGAAGCTGAACCTGAAGCGCCTCCAAAAACTCCGTAACGGAATTCTACTTTGTTGCTGCCTTCATACATCCAAGCTTGGAAAGTAGTGTTAGCCGCTCCTGATGTAGCTCTAGGACTTGTTACAAACCATTGTACCACAAAAATTCTGTTAGGAGCAGTACCGGTAGTCAATACTGTTACATTACCATTCGTTCCTGTAGCTAAATCATCCCAGTAAGGATATAGCTTTGGTAAATTGGTAGACTCAGTTACTTGATTTGAGAAATCACTTGAACCTGCAGCTCCGAATTTTAACCATCCATCAGGAGAAACTGTATAAGTAGTATAATCAACTCCATTGAAATTGAAAGTAAATGGTAGAGTCAAAGAACCTGAAGCAGTATCATCAATACCAGTTCCAATTACTTGCGTAGCTCCCACCATTGGATCAAGAGCTGATCCTGATGAAGCTGCAAAAGCATAATTGTTTACTGTTGAAGGTATAGAAGCAAAAGCATTAACCGTAGTAGTTCCACCTACACAAACTGTTGGCGGTGTAGCAGTAGCGCTAACGCCTTGCGGAACACCAAAAACAGTTACTGTAGCAGTAGCTGTGTTTTGACAAGCATTACCGTCAGTACCTGTTACAGTATAAGTTGTAGTAGTAGTTGGTGTAGCTGACACTATTTGTCCCGAAGTACCGGACAAACCTGTAGCAGGACTCCAAGTATAAGTCAGGGCACCACCGGCAGTTAAACTAACTGCAGTTCCACCCGGATTACAATAGAAAGAGGAAGAAGATGAAACGGTTACCGCCGGCAACTGATTCACTAAAACCGTAAACTCCGGTGTGGTATAAGTACCTCCACCAGCACATGTAATATCACATACGTAATAAGTAGTAGCAGATAAATTACCCGTTGCCTGAGTAGCCCCTGTACCTAAATTAGTATAAGGTCCACCCGGTGTTAGAGATGATTTCCATTGACGACTAATTCCTGCGAAAGGATAAGTTGTGCTTAATGACAATGTTGTCCCTGTATTGGCACACAAGGCAGAAGTTCCAGTAATGTTAGCTGCATCCGGTGTTCCAGAACAAGTAGGAACCGTTTCCGCTAAGGTAACATTATCAAAGTTTAAATAATAATCCCCAGACGACCATGTAGCATTAAATCTTATGTAAAGATTTCCTGCCGGAGGCGTAAATGAATGCGACTTGGCAATACAAGCTCCATTCTGGGTTTCTTGAGATACTGTAGCGATGTTAACCCAAGGACCTGAAGTCGAGGATGCATACTGTACAATAAAAGAACCCCAAGGGTTAGTTGCTGTGGTATTTGCACTCCAGTTGGCCGCTTTATAGCTGTATCCTATAGTAATAGGACCGCCGGTAGCGACACCCACTAAGGGCGAAGTTAAAATACCCGTCGTTGAGCCGGAGTACAAGTTAAATCTCATAGAGCCACCGGAACCGCCACAAGCAGTAGTACCGGTAAATCGAGTAAAACCTGACCAACCCGTCGAGTTGACATCAAAGTTTTGTGAAAATGTAACTTGTGCCGTTACTGTTTGCAATGAAATAAGATTCAGCGCAAATAATAAAATCACAAACCACATTTTACGCAGACCAAACAACGAATGCGGGCTATTCCCATCATTTGACTGCCACGAACCGAATCTCGTAGTTGAACGAGAATTCAAAATAGTGTAGTTGTTAATCATAATTTATAAAATTGGGTTAATAAGAAATGTGAATGTATGTAAATTGTTAATTATATGTGAAACAATTGTTCCTTTATTCGATTAAAAGTACATTATCATCGCTCAATCAAAACGACAACTTCCATTTTTCTTACAGAAAAACGAAAATACCCTGAAATGAATAAATAAAGTTAAGGAAATAAAAACGCCTAACTGCTCATCATAAAACAGTTAGGCGTCTATGATACCGGTGTTAGTAAACCACTTTTTTGGTTACTGTTTCACCGTTTTCTCCTTCAATTTTAACAAGTAGTACTTGTTGTGTAGTAGGTAGTGTGGTAAACACTGTTGTAGTGTCACCGATTTGCTTTTGGGAAGCCAATACTCGACCTCTGACATCATAAATGGTTACATTTACCATGTTCACAGTACCCGAGTTAATATTTAATCCTGCATTGTTTTGATAAACCACAACCGAATTCTCATTGAATACCGGAATATCAGTTCCTAATGCATTGGTGGTGTAACGTATTCTGAAACGCGTGTCAAATGTTCCGCTGGTAGTAGCAAAAGTATATGGTGCTACTTTAAGGTCGTGGATAACATTCAAGAACGTGTCTTCTAAATAAATATTTTGGGTTTCAAATAAACCGTCGAAATCTGCCAAGTTAATGGTGTAAGTACTATTGATGGTTGACTTGTATCCTAACGGAATCATTTCATTTACATCAAATGCCAATTGTTTTCCTTGGATACTCAATTTAGTATTGTCGACAATAGTGTAAAGCGTAACGGCATTACCGATGTCTACCATTTCTCCGTCAAACAAACGATCTATACCATTAGTAGCCGATTCAACATAACCCACCAAAGCTTGTTTGAAAGCACCTTCTGTATTGGTAATATCTAACCAATATCTGTGTTTCTCTAAGTTCAATTCTGCGGTAGTATTAGTTGACGCATTTGGCGACAATCTGTAGAACTGACTGTTGTTTCCGGCTGCACGCATGCTGTTTTTGAAAGTAGCGGTTCCGCTGGAGAATCCTTTGATAAAGAATCCTTGACCCGAAGCAATATATCCTAAAGGCACAGCATTACTTCCGCCTCCACCGAAACCGGTATTGGTAGCAGCACTGGTTCCTCCTACTAAATTGTAAATCGCATAGTCACTTCCGGTGTATTGGTAAGTGGCATTGATTGGTGTATTGTGTGTCCAGAAATACAAGGTTCCGTTCAAGTTAGCATTAGCCGGATCTAGGATGAAAGCACTAGCCGATAACGAACTCGTGTAAGGATTTCCAATTAAATTCATTTGCGCAGCACCTCCCACAATTGGTGTGGTGATAGTACCATTATTAGGTGTCCCAAAGAACGAAGCGGTATAAGTAGCCGGTGTATTGATATCATAATCAAATGGTGCACGGATAATGTATCCTTTACCCACATCCATCAAAGAGGCTGAAGAAATATAAGCCCAGTTGTTCACACTCGCATCATAATAATAGTAAGCATCAAACGGTGTATTTGGCGAAACGTTCACTAAGGTTTGCGGATTTACCGGAGTTGACCAATAGGTATAGTCAAACTGACGGATACCTGTGGTAGTTCTCTTGTAAGTTACATTTCCTGAGTTTCCTCCGGATACTACACCCGGTGCATTGGCCACATCTACCACTTGGTATAAGCTGGCGTTGTTTTCAAAAGTTAAAGTTCCTCCTGAAACTATTACATTATTTTGAACAGTTAGTGTTCCTATATCGAACACTACAGCGCCACTGGTAATGGTTACACTACAAGCCGCTAAGTTTCCGGATGTTGCACTGGCGTGTACTGATGACGTAAAGTTACCTTGGAAATCAGCTCCGATAGTGGCACTTGGACCCGTACCGTTTGACCAAGCCGATCCGTTCCAGATGGCTTTATTGAAGGTAATGGTTACCACGTTAGAGTAAACATCTGAACAACCTGATAAATTCACTACTGCTCTGAAATAACGAGCGCCTGAGAAAGTTCCGATTTGGGCTGATGTTAATGTATTTGATGCACTGGCTGCAATATCGGTTACGCCTACCGTAAAGGCAAGATCACTGGCATACTGCCATTTTACTACCGAACCGGTGTTTCCGGTTAAAGTCAAATCTGCAGCAACTCCCGAACATACGTTTTGATCGCTAGAAGCTGTTCCGGCCACAGCACCTCCAATTACAAAGGTAGCTGCAGTTCTACAAGTTGGGTTAGAAGAACAAGCTGCATAGTAAGTCCATGTACCCGGAGTACTGGTATTGGTTAAACCTGAACCCGGTACACCTACCGGATTGAAAGGACTACCCGAGCCAATTGGAGAACCTCCTGATGCTGCAGTATACCATTGTACTTGAGAGTTTTGATATAATAAAGCACTTCCTCCTGATGGTGGTGTAATATTCCAAGTGAAAGAAGTAGCAGTACTTCCTGAATAGAAAGTAGTATATAAGGTATAAGTAACTCCGGCAGTTAAAGTAACCACCATTCGTGGATACAATCCTACTCCTGAGTCGTCATCCCCAATCACAAAGGTACCGGTGGAACAAGTACCTGCTGTAAAGGCACCTGTAGTAATGTATCCCATGGCATCAATGGTTAGCGGACTTGAAAAATCAAAAGTATAAGAACCGGTCACACTTACTTGGAAGTTTACCGTAGTATAATATTGGCTGCTGGTTGAGAAACCACAAGTGGTTGAATTGGAAGAACTGAATGGTCTTGGTGCAGTCGGACTACTAGTGGTCCATGCCCCTGCAATGCTGGTTACCGCATTACCATATCCGTCACAAACCGTTGAACTTGCAATAGTTCCTGTACCACCGGTACAGATAGAAGCTCCGGTAGTAACCGGTGCCGGTGCTAATACGGTAAAGTCTGTAGCACTGCTTACTGACAATACGTTAGTAGTTATTCTGATTTTTCCGGTAGTAGCGCCTGCCGGTAAAGTAGCCGTAATTTGAGTGGTACTGTTTACGGTGTAAGTAGCCAAAGCTCCGCCAAAGTAAACACCTGTAATTCCGGAAAAGTTGGTTCCTGTAATGACTACGGTTGTACCGCTTACACAAGCATTATCAGCAGGTGTAAATGAAGTGATGGTTGGTACACTGGTTACACAAACGATAGACGCTGTCCAACCTGATCTTAGTACAGAACTATCCGAACGGAATTCGAAAGTTAGCGACCCGTCGGCAGCAGTAGATAAAATACTACCCGGTGAAGTCGTTCCCGACCAAGCATCGGCCGGACAAGTTTGCGGCAAGAATCCTGCAGCTCTTCCTGACGGCATCAAAGTACCGGCTGAAGAAGTTCCGCTGTAAATCATTAAACCATCCCAGTTGTTTTCGGTATCGAATGAGTTGAAAATAACCATCAACTTAGCACCCGGTGTAACCGGCACAAACGTATAAGAATAAGGAGCATAAGTCGGGTTACCGGTTCTCTCGTTATTAGCATAGTTCGCTCCTGTTCCACCGCTATCGGTAAAAGTAATATTAGAACCACATGTCACATTATAAGGTGTAGTGGTATCAGAGATTCTGATGGTGGTTGGTGTGGTAATATTGGTTGTGGTAAAGGTAGCAAAGTTGGTAGACCAAATACTGATTTGAGCTCCACAATTCGCACGTACCCATACATAGTAAGTAGTATTAGGCGACAAGGTAGAAAAAGTGATACTATTAGTAGTCGATGTTCCTGTTCCTGCGTCGTTGTAACTTGGCGGTGTATTTGAAGTAGAAATGAAATAAGCATACCCGTTTGATGGCGCTCCGGTAGCCGGTGCATTCCAGTTTAAGGTAGCTCCGAAATCATTGATGCCCGATACCGGTGAACCCGGATAAGTTGGCGGCAAACAAGTTTCAATTTCAATTCGGATGTTATCAATGTTTAATTGTACCGATGGGTCTTCTAAATCATCTACAAAGAAACGCAAGTAATACGTTCCGGTTACTGATGGTGTATAGTTTACAATATTAGAATTGATCACCGAGAAGAAACCATTATAAGCAATAGATTGACTGATGTTAGAAACCGTTGGTGCTGTATTGTTAGTAGGGTGACCAATATTAACATCTAAACTACCATAACCGTTTAAGTTGGTAGAATAGTCATAAGTAATACGGTATAAAGTTCCTGCTGTTAAAGTAACTCCTTGGGTATAGAAACTGTCTCCAACACCGTTAGAGAAAATGTTACCATTGGTAGCGTTTGATTGGAAAGCACCATCTGTAGAAGTACAAGTTGGTAAAACGCCTCCCAATAAACCATTAAAGTTTTCTAAATACACTACAGATTGCGGCGTACATAATGACGTGGCAGAAATTGGACCATACCAAGTACTGGTACTACCCGAGCCACAATTAGAACGCACCCAGAAATAGTAAGTGGTAGAAGCCGATAAACCGGTAACCGTAGCCGAAGTAGTCGCGCTGGTTCCGGTAGGCGTTGTGCCTGAAGTTGGTGCCGTATTAGAAGTACTGTGGTAAATATCATAGTTACTGGCGGTACCTGTAAAATTTAAAAAAGCACTATCGTGTGAAATACCTCCCGAAGGATCAAAGGTCAAACTGGTTGGCGGTGCACAACCCACACACTCTACTTTAATATCAAAACCGGCTAAAGGTGTAGTTGCACCAGAAACAAAACGAATGGTAATGTAACCATTAGCATCTGTCGAAGTGTAAACCGTAGTTGCCGGTAAAGTTGTAGTACTGGTATAAGCATTTAACATTACGGTACCTCCGGTTCCACTACCGTTGTAAACAGTAATATTACTGGCAGCATCTAAAGCAAATGAATTTTGAAAAGTAATTTTTACTTTATCGGTAGCATTCGCCGGAGCAAATTGCCAAGTCTGATTTTGATTTAAATTGTAACGGTCAGATGAACCTCCTTGGTCATAAAAAGTTAAACTGCCTGTTGCCGGAACAGTAATCGCATTACAAGCAGTAGTAGCTCCTAATTCAGGAACCACTATTGTATTAGAAGCTGATGTTGCAGAAGTCCATGAAAAATCATCCACAAACAAACTTCCTGTTACACCTGATGTTCTGCTATCCCAAACTCTAAAACGATATCCTTCTGTTGTGGTTGGGAAAGTAGCTGCCACAGTTACTTTTTGATAAGTTGTTGTAGCAGTCGCAGGCACTGTAGCCGTTAAAGAAATCGTATTGTAAAAACCGGCTACGTTGTTGGTTCCGGTAGGAATTGTATACCAATTGGTTCCTCCGTTATCAGAAAACTGAAAAGTAAACACATTGGTTGTTCCTGATTGTTT
>NZ_CAMLRU010000097.1 GCF_946482535.1 uncultured Flavobacterium sp. | reverse complement strand
GCTCTTCCGATCTGAACGAAAGAATCGCGCACTATCGGATTGATTATTCCGGAAGTGGTGCATCATTTTTTCTCCAATGTAATTAATGGGATTATTGATGAAGCCGAGAAAAACGGTTACCTCGTTATCATTCTTCAATCGAATGAATCTTTAGAGTTAGAAAAAAAGCAAGTAGAGCTTTTGATGCAAAAAAGGGTTGACGGTATTATCATGTCTTTATCGAATGAATCAAACGATGATGAGCATATCAAAGAAATCCTTCGCAAAGAAGTTCCTTTTGTGATGTTTGACAAAATCTCTAAACTGATTCCATGTTCTAAGGTAATTATCAATGACCAAAAAGCGGCTTTCAATGCGGTAAACCATTTGATTCAAAAAGGGTGTCGAAAAATTGCACACATTCGTGGTCCGGTCAATCCCCAAAATGCGATTGATAGATTCTTGGGGTATAAAAAAGCCTTGGAGCAAAACCATATTCCTTTCGACTCCAAACTGGTGTACACTTGTAAAAATGTCACCTTCGAGGAAGGATTGGAATTTGCGAAACAAATTGCCAAAGAACATCCTGATGTAGATGGCATTTTTGTGATTACCGATTTGGTGGCAGTGGGCGTTTTGGCTCATTTTAATGAAGTAGGCATTAAAGTTCCCGAGCAAGTAAAAGTTATCGGATTCAGCAACTGGTTTATGTCGCAAGTGATTACTCCGAAATTGAGCACCGTAGACCAACCCAGTTTTGAAATGGGTGTTCAATCTTTTAAATTGTTATTGGAGGAGATTAACACTAAGAAAGAATTACAGCCATTTCAACCCAAAACCATCGAATTGGAAACGGACATCATTGAGAGAGACTCTACTTCAAAAAATTAATATTTCTTTTGACGCCTTCCCATTGGGCTCTTTTGAGTGGTGAATTGGGGAAGACCTTGGCAAAGGTTTCTTCAGTAATTTCTTCCCAGTCTTTTTTAGAATAGGACAACAACTCCGGATAAGCTTTGAAAGCCGGTTCGCTGTGTGGTTTGGAGAATTTATTCCAGGGGCAAACGTCTTGGCACACATCGCAGCCAAACATCCAATCGTCGAATTTTCCTTTGACTTCTGTAGGAATATTTTCTTTGAGTTCGATGGTGTAATAGGAAATGCATTTACTGCCGTCGACAAGATATGGTGCGATGATGGCTTGTGTCGGACAAGCGTCAATACAGGCCGTACAAGTACCGCAATGATCGGTGGTTGGATTGTCGTATTCGAGTTCTAAATCGATAACCAACTGGGCGATAAAATAGAATGACCCTACTTTTTGGGTGATTAAGTTGGTGTTTTTACCCATCCAACCCAATCCGCTTTTGGCAGCCCAAGCTTTGTCCATTATAGGCGCCATATCTACAAAGGCTCTTCCGGGTACCTCTCCTATTTCTCTTTTGATGGATTTTAAAAGTTTGACTACTTTCTTTTTGATGACATTATGGTAATCTTTACCGTAGGCATATTTTGAAATCTTATAAGTATCCTGATTTTGAAATTCGGACGGGTAATAGTTGACTAAGAGTGAAATGACACTTTTGGAATCGGGAACGAGTAAAGTTGGATCTAATCGCTTGTCGAAATATTCTTCCATGTAGCTCATTTGCCCGTGAAGATTTTGTTTTAGCCACTGTTCCAATCTTGGTGCTTCTTCTTCTAAAAATCCGGCCTTAGCAATCCCGCAAGACATAAACCCGAGGCGTTTAGCTTCGGCTTTGATGAATTGGGTATATTTTTCTTTGTTGGAATTCATATTGCATTAGGGATTGGAGCGATTGTTTGAGCTCTTTTTTGCGGAGCAAAAAAAGCGAGTGCGGAAAGCCCGACCCGAAGGGACACGAGGCTAAAGCCGACTGCCCGAAGGGAAATGCCCTAAAAAAGTCCGCCTTGAATATTGGTATTGATTTTTCCCAAATGTTTATAAGCTTTCTCGGTGACTTCTCTGCCACGAGGAGTTCTGATGATGAAACCTTCTTGGATTAAGAACGGTTCGTATACTTCTTCGATGGTTTCCCCACTTTCGGAAACGGCTGTTGCCAAGGTGGACAAACCTACCGGTCCACCTTTGAATTTTTCTATGATGGTGGTGAGAATTTTGTTGTCCATTTCGTCTAAGCCGTGGGCATCTACGTGTAATGCTTTCAGTGAAAAACGGGCTATTTCGATGTCGATTTTCCCATTGCCTTTGATTTGGGCGAAGTCGCGCACACGACGCAATAGTGCATTGGCTATACGCGGTGTTCCTCTACTTCTTCCTGCAATTTCGATAGCGGCTTCCATGGTAATCGGCATTTTTAAAATGCTTGAACTTCTTTGAACGATGGTGGTTAACAGTTCGGTATTGTAATATTGCAAGCGGCTTTGGATTCCGAAACGGGCGCGCATGGGTGCGGTTAATAAACCTGAACGGGTGGTGGCACCGACTAGAGTAAACGGATTCAAATTGATTTGTACCGTTCTGGCATTCGGTCCGGATTCAATCATGATGTCGATTTTGAAATCCTCCATGGCGGAGTATAAATACTCTTCCACTACCGGACTCAAACGGTGAATCTCATCTATGAACAAAACATCTCTGTCTTCGAGATTGGTTAATAATCCGGCTAAATCTCCTGGTTTGTCTAATACCGGTCCGGAAGTGATTTTGATACCCACGCCCAACTCATTGGCCAAAATATTAGCCAAAGTGGTTTTTCCTAATCCCGGAGGTCCGTGGAAAAGCGTGTGGTCGAGTGCTTCTTCCCTCAGGTTTGCGGCTTCTACGAACACTTTTAAATTTTCCAACACTTGTTCTTGGCCTGTAAAATCATCAAAACTGAGTGGTCTTAACTTTTTTTCGAGGTCGAGTTCTTCGGAATTGAAACGGTTACTGGTTGGGTCTAGATTTTCATTCATCTCACAAATATATAACAAAGTTGGTTGCCAATAAAAAATGCCTTTCGGTTGGGAAAGGCATTTTTTTATTTTATAAGTAAGAATTAGTGATGTAATACTTCTTCTCCCGGTTTCATAGGTACATTTTGCGGTACAAAATCGTCGTCATGACCCGGTTTGCTGTAATCGTAAGGCCATCTGTGTACTTCAGGAATAGCACCAGGCCAATTTCCGTGAATGTGCTCGATAGGCGCTGTCCATTCCAATGTATTTGATTTCCATGGATTTTGAACAGTTCTTTTTCCGTAGAAAATACTACTGAAGAAGTTGTACAAGAATACCAATTGGAAAGCACCACCGATTAAAGCAAATGTAGTGATGATCACGTTTACATCTTGTAAATCGTCAAACAACGGGAAGTTGGTATTGGTATAATATCTTCTTGGTAAACCGGCCATACCGATAAAGTGCATTGGGAAGAAAACCCCGTAAGCACAGATTGCGGTTACCCAGAAGTGAACATACCCTAAGTTTTTGTTTAACATTCTTCCGAACATTTTAGGGAACCAGTGGTAGATACCGGCGAACATTCCGTAAAGTGCCGAGATACCCATTACCAAGTGGAAGTGCGCTACTACAAAGTAAGTATCGTGAACGTTGATATCCAAAGTACTGTCTCCCAAAATGATTCCTGTTAAACCTCCGGTGATGAAGGTAGAAACCAATCCGATAGAGAACAACATAGCAGGATTTAACTGTAAGTTACCTTTCCATAATGTTGTAATATAGTTGAAAGCTTTTACCGCTGACGGAATAGCAATCAATAAAGTCGTGAAGGTAAATACCGAACCTAAGAACGGATTCATCCCTGAGATAAACATGTGGTGACCCCAAACGATGGTTGACAAGAAAGCAATCGCAATAATTGACATGATCATCGCTCTGTAACCAAAGATTGGTTTACGAGAATTGGTAGCAATAATTTCAGAGGTAATACCTAAAGCAGGTAATAATACGATATATACTTCCGGGTGACCTAAGAACCAGAACAAGTGCTCAAACAATACCGGTGAACCACCTTGGTAATGTAAAACCTCTCCGGCGATGTAAATATCAGACAAGAAGAATGACGTTCCGAAACTTCTGTCCATGATTAACATCAAAGCGGCTGATAATAATACCGGGAAGGAAATAACCCCGATGATAGCCGTGATAAAGAATGCCCAAATGGTAAGTGGCAATCTGGTCATTGACATTCCTTTAGTTCTAAGGTTAATTACCGTTACGATATAATTCAAAGACCCTAATAAAGATGAGGCGATGAAGATAGCCATAGAAACCAACCATAAAGTCATCCCTGCTCCTGAACCTGACATGGCTTGCGGTAAAGCACTCAATGGCGGATAAATCGTCCATCCTGCTGAAGCCGGTCCTGATTCAACGAATAAGGAAATCACCATTACAACACTTGACAAGAAGAACAACCAATAGGAAACCATATTCAAGAATCCTGAAGCCATATCTCTTGCACCAATTTGCAATGGAATTAATAAGTTACTGAATGTTCCACTTAAACCTGCGGTTAAAACGAAGAATACCATGATGGTACCGTGAATGGTAACTAAAGCCAAATAAGTTTCGTTATTCATTACACCTCCCGGAGCCATTCTTTCTCCTAGGAAAAAGCTGAAAATTTTAAAAGATTCTTCCGGCCATGCCAATTGCATTCTGAATAGCATTGACATCCCCACACCAATAACACCCATAATGATACCGGTAATCAAATACTGTTTGGATATCATTTTGTGGTCAATACTAAAAATATATTTAGTAATGAACGTGTCTTTATGGTGGTGTTCGTGTTCGTCGTGACCGTGATCGTGATTGTGAGCTTCTGCTGACATATAGGTAAACTTTTAAATTTTATTAATTTTTCATTACTGCTTGAGCAACTACTGTGGTGTCTTTGCTGTTAGAAGAGGTAGTATCTTTAGTAGGTACTGCCGGAGCTTCAGCCGCTTTTGCTTCTGCTGTTGCTGTTTTCACTGCTTGAACAATAGTTTTCGGTGCGTTTTGTTTTAACCAAATTTGGTAATCTTCCGGAGTATCAACCACTACTTTCATTTGCATGTTATAGTGTGAAGCTCCACAGATTTTGTTACATAACAACAAGTAATCAAAAGTATAAGGATCAAGTGCTGTTTGTCCTTCGGCTACTAATTTTTCACTTTTCTTAGCTCTGATAGCGTTGATGTTGGCAACTTTTTCTATCATGGCCGGTTTGTCTCTCATTTCGGCAGTGGTCAAAGTAGGGATAAAAGAAAATTCAGTTACCATACCCGGAACACAGTTCATTTGGGCTCTGAAGTGAGGCATATAAGCGGAGTGTAATACGTCTTGAGAACGCATTTTAAAGATTACTCTTTTTCCTTTTGGGATGTGTAATTCTGCTGAAGTGAAATCATCTTGAGCATTAGGATCAGATAAATCAACTCCTAGGGTATTCACGCCTTCGATATATCTTACGTTAGCTTTTCCTAAAACATTATCTGCTCCAGCGTATCGGGCTTCCCATTTGAATTGTTGGGCATAAAGTTCGATAACGATAGCATCATCTTTATCTTTTTCATCTACAAACATGATATTTGTCCAAGCATACAAACCGTATAGAATTAATCCGGCCAAAACAATGGCTGGAATGATACTCCAAATAAACTCTAATTTGTTGTTATCCGCAAAGTAAAGCGCTTTTTGTCCTTGTTTTCCTCTGTATTTAAAAGCAAAATAGTGTAATAAAGCTTGTGTAACAGTTTGAACAAAAAAGATTAAAACCATTGAAATCATCATGAGGTTATCAACTTCAGGACCGTGTGCCGAGGCTGAATCACCAATTAATGGAAAGTGGCTGTAATTTAAAAGACAGTAGATAGTAGTTAGGTAAATAAAACCTAAGAAAGCAAACATCAAGTAACCGTTAACTTTATTATCGTTATCGTTTGCTATTTGCGAGTCGTTCACATTTCCACCAACTTGAGTTAAGTCGAATATTTTAGTTAACTGCCATAGGGCAACTGCCAATAAAACTACAACTATAAGTACCAAAAGAGTTGTCATTTGTAATTTACTTTAAATATTAATAATGAAAATGTTTACTTTCTTCGATGAAAGGATTGCGTTTTGGTACCAATGGTGCTTTAGTTAAGGCACTGAATACAACAAAGATGAATAATCCAAAGAAGAATAAAATTGATGATATTTCCGGGATACCGATAAACCATTGGTCACCCACCGTTGCCGGCATAATCATATTGAAGAAATCAACATAGTGTCCAAATAAAATGACGATACCGGCCATTACGATAATCCAAGAAATACGTTTGAAATCGGTGTTGATTAAAACCAAGAACGGGAAAACAAAGTTCATGGCAACAGCTCCAAAGAAAGGCAAATTGAAATCCTCAATTCTGGTCTTGAAGTAAGTTACTTCTTCCGGAATGTTTGAGTACCAAATCAACATAAATTGAGAGAACCATAAGTAAGTCCAGAATACACTGATACCAAACATAAATTTTGATAAATCGTGAATATGGCTTGAGTTTACATTCTCTAAATAACCCTTAGATTTTAGGTATAAAGTCACCATAGAAATGGCGGTGATACCACTTACAAAGAAACTGGCAAATACATACCATCCGAATAAGGTACTGAACCAGTGTGGGTCAACCGACATGATCCAATCCCAAGACATGATAGATTCTGTAACGATAAAGAATACTAAAAATGCAGCAGACATTTTGAAGTTCTTTTTGTAGAAAGAGTTGTCAGTCGCTTCGTCTTGAGCCAAACAATTCTTTCTGGACAAATAGCGGTATAAATTCCATCCGAAGATAAATACAGCTGCTCTGATAATCCAGAAAGGGAAGTTCAAATACCCAGATTTACCAGCGATTATATGGTCATAATTAGCACTTTTCGGATCAGTTACACCGTCAGCCATCCATACAAACAAGTGATTAAAATGTAATCCTGATAATAATAACAAAACAAATAAGATTATAGAACCCGGCAATAAATAAGCGGTAATACCTTGCATAACTCTGAATAAAACCGGAGACCAACCTGCTTGTGCCACTTGTTGGATAGCATAGAAAGCCAAAGCTCCTAAAGCAATCAACATAAAGAAAAGACAAGCAACATAAAGTGCAGCCCAAGGCTTATTTTGCAATTGATGTAAAACGTGTTCAGCATGTACTTTGTGGTCATCATGTCCCGCAGCAGCATGAGTTTCGTGAGCTGCAGTTTGAGCATGAGCTTCTTCTTTTGCCGGTTCAGCATGAGCTTCTGCTACTGCAGTAGAATCGTGAGCTGTGGCCGTAGAATCGTGTGGTGCAGTTGCCAAAGCTGCTGCTTCGGTTGTTGCAGGTTCAGCGTGAGCTTCTTCTGTGGCAGGTGTAGCTGTTGCTTCATGAGCAGGAGCTGCTTCATGTCCGCCTCCGTGATGAGCCTCAGCTTCTGCTTTCAAAATAGCCTCAACTTCTTGAATATCTTTAGGTGCAGTTAAAAAACCATAACCAATCCCAAGGACACCTACGATCATTAGGACAAAAGAAAAGGTTTTTAATTTACTTGAAAATGTATACATATCTATAACAATCTGTTTGTTCTACAATTATAATTTGCTTTTAAGTTGCATTACATAAGCGGCAACCAACCAACGCTCTTCCTGACTTAATTGGTTAGCGTGAGAACCCATTGAATTCAAACCGTAAGTCACCACATGGAAAATACTTCCTTCGTTGATTACTCTGTCTGCATAACTTGGCACTCCTAAAAATTTCTCTTGAGTAACCAATTTCCCTTTTCCGTTTCCTTCCGCACCGTGACAAATGGCGCAATAAATTCCGTAAAGTTCTTCGGCTTTTTTCATATCAACTTGAGTCGAGTCAAGAGGCGATTTTGGATTTAAAGCTTTGATAGCAGCTAAAGCTTCCGGAGTGTTAGGATATTCATAAGGAACAAATCCTCTTTTGATAGACCCTTGTGCCGGAATTTGACCTTCTTTCCCTTTTTCACCGGTTGGTGAATTGAAAGCATCTGACTCAGAATAGGTTTCATAAGCTACAGATTCGTACATGTTTGGCATGTATTGATAGTTTGGATTCAAATCATCTTTACAAGAAGATAAAGAAACAATACTACCGAATACCAATGCTATTTTAAGTAAACTTTTCATATCAATTATTAGTGCTTATCAATTACTTTTACTTCAACTGCTCCGGTTCCTTCGAAGAATTTTACTAATTCTGCTTCATTGTCATGAACAGATACTTCCATTAAAAAGTGGTCGTCAGTAGTTCTTACATCCGGATTTTCTGCTTGCTTGAATGGCCACAATTTACTTCTCATATAGAAAGTGATTACCATTAAATGCGCTGCAAAAAATACAGTCATCTCAAACATTACCGGTACAAAAGCCGGCATATTCTGAATATAACTAAAACTTGGTTTTCCTCCGATATCTTGCGGCCAGTCGGAAATCATGATATAATTCATCATGGTGGTTGCCACAGTTAAACCGATACAACCGTAGATAAAGGCACAGATAGCCAATCTTGTCGGCGCTAATCCCATAGCTTTATCTAACCCGTGAACCGGGAAAGGAGTGAAAACTTCTTCAATATGATGATGAGCGGCTCTGGTTTTGTGAACTGCATCCATTAATACATCATCATCATTGTATATTGCGTGTATAACTTTATTACTACTCATAGCAAATATTAATGTTTATCTGAATGATTATGACCTTCTAATTCTCTTTGTTTTTTATAATTCTCTCCTGATGATTTCAAGATTGTTTTAACCTCTGCTTGAGCAATCACAGGGAAAGTTCTGGCATATAAAAGGAATAATACAAAGAAGAAACCAATCGTACCGATAAAGATTCCGATATCTACAAATGTAGGTTGGAACATCGTCCAAGAAGACGGCAAGTAATCTCTGTGTAATGAAGTCACGATGATTACGAAACGCTCAAACCACATACCGATATTTACCACAATCGAGATAATGAAAGAGAACATAATACTAGTTCTTAATTTCTTGAACCACATGAACTGTGGAGAGAATACGTTACAAGTCATCATCGACCAGTAAGCCCACCAGTAAGGACCGGTTGCTCTGTTCAAGAAAGCATATTGCTCATATTCTACTCCTGAATACCAAGCTACGAATAACTCAGTGATATAGGCAACCCCAACAATAGAACCGGTAATCATGATTACAATGTTCATCAATTCGATATGTTGGATAGTGATATAAGCTTCAAGATTAGATACTTTTCTCATGATGATCAACAAAGTATTTACCATGGCAAATCCTGAGAAAACCGCACCGGCAACGAAATAAGGCGGGAAGATGGTAGTATGCCAACCCGGAATTACCGAAGTAGCAAAGTCAAAGGATACAATAGTGTGTACCGAAAGTACAAGTGGTGTTGCTAAACCGGCCAATACCAAAGAAACCTCTTCGAAACGTTGCCAATCTTTAGCTCTTCCGCTCCATCCGAAAGATAGGATAGAATAAATTTTCTTAGTAAAAGGTGTTACAGCTCTGTCTCTCAACATCGCAAAATCGGGTAATAAACCTGTCCACCAAAATACTAATGATACAGAAAGATAAGTAGAAATCGCGAATACGTCCCAAAGTAACGGTGAGTTAAAGTTAACCCATAAAGAACCGAATTGGTTTGGAATAGGCACTACCCAATAAGCTAACCAAGGACGACCCATGTGGATGATTGGGAACAAACCTGCTTGGATTACCGAGAAGATGGTCATCGCTTCCGCAGAACGGTTAATAGCCATTCTCCATTTTTGACGGAATAACAATAATACCGCTGAGATAAGTGTTCCGGCGTGACCGATACCTACCCACCAAACGAAGTTAGTGATATCCCAAGCCCAACCAACTGTTTTGTTTAATCCCCATGTTCCGATTCCGGTAGAGATGGTATAGACAATACATCCTATTCCCCAAAGGAACGCTGCTAATGCTATTGAAAATACTGTCCACCATTGTTTATTGGCTCTACCTTCTACAGGTGCAGCTACATCTACTGTTACATCGTGATATGATTTATCACCTATAACTAAAGGTTTTCTAATGGGTGCTTCGTAATGAGACGACA
>NZ_CAMLRU010000096.1 GCF_946482535.1 uncultured Flavobacterium sp. | reverse complement strand
CACTTTGTGCTTTTTATTGGGTTCATTCATCGCCAATACGGTAGTGGAAATAGTTTTACTAAAACGACCAAGATTAGCCCATGTTGTACCGATTGCCATAGAAATTGCAATATTGACTGCCATTGCGTTATGTTTCGAAAACAGCAGTATTTATGCTTGGCACGGAAAAATTGAAGCCTTTTTGTTGCTTTTTGCTATGGGTATGCAAAATTCATTGGTAACCAAAATATCGCAATCAACTGTTAGAACTACGCACCTAACGGGTTTGTTCACTGATTTAGGTATCGAACTTTCTCAGTTGTTCTTTTATAAAAAACCTGAACAGCAAACCAAACTCAAAACCAATATTTACCTTAGACTTTCTATCATTTCATTCTTCTTTATCGGTTGTGTTTTGGGTGGATATGCTTATGGTTATCTCCAAATTAAAACCTTGCTGATTGCCTCCTTTGTGCTGATAATTGCCTTGTTTTATGATTACCTTCGATTGAAGTTTTTTACCCTAACCCGAAAGACTCATTAAGTTTCTATGCTCCGATTTAACCGAACCTATTTGCTGCTGACCGTACTTTTATTTGTTACCGAAGTTTGTATCGCTTTGTATGTACACGATAATTTTATTCGCCCTTATTTAGGCGATGTTTTGGTAGTCATACTGATTTACTGTTTTGTAAAATCGTTTTTAAAAATATCGGTTACCAAAGCGGCCATCGGCGTTTTGCTTTTTGCCTTCACTATAGAAACCTTACAATATTTGGCTATAGTTGAAAAGCTGGGATTGGAAAAAAACAAAATAGCCCGAGTTGTCATCGGTACTTCTTTTTCTTGGGAAGATATTTTGGCTTATATAGCCGGAATAATAGTTGTGATTTTAGCGGAGAAAATCTTCAACCGAGAATTACAATAAACCATTGTATTTGCGGATAAACCACTCGGAAGCCAGCGATAAGGCTAACAATACCAATAACCAAATCCATTCTACCAAAGGCGATTTCTTAGTGATGGTTTTTTGAATGGCTTTGTAGCTTTCGTCTTCAGATAATTGTTTGATTAAAGTGTCAACCTGATTGGCCAAATAAGCTTTTCCTTGGGTTTGTGTAGCCAACTGATTTAGCTTATTCCAATCCGGATTAACGAATTGTTTTTCGATGTTAAAATCCAATACTTCAAATCCGCTTGAATACGAAGAATTCGAGTTAAGTTCTTTTACGGTAAACTTATAATTGCCGGCTGCCAATCCGTCTAAATTGACTTGAAAAGCATTGGAAGTTCTCAACAAATCATAGTTTTTGACTTGCTTGGTTTTGGTATTGGTGACTGAAATGGTCAATCTTGCTTTTTCGTCTAATTCGTAGTTTTTGTTGAAATATTGCGCGGTAATTTCAATGCCTTCGCCCGAATTATAAAAGCGCTCGTGATTCACAACCAAAGACTTTCGGGCATTGTTGGACGCCAAATATTGAATGGTCTTGTCTAAGAAGATATCAAAATCAACAAAGTCTTTTTGGGCCAAATAATAATCAGCGCGCCACTTCCAGATGTTTTCTCCGAATAAATAAGCCGAGCGCTTGCCTTGCTCTTCGTTGAATGTCAGCAACGGCTGGTTGGTCGGAATATTTCTGATGGAAGACGACAACAAAATATTGGTATTGCCGTTAGCGGTTATACTACCGAAAGGATTTTCCAAAGGCGGAAACTGCTCAAAACCGATATTATCCAACGCGAACAAATTAAATTGGCTGTCAAACGAAGCCAAATAATCTTCTTTTTGCGAGCTCATCTTAAACGAAAACTGCGTTTGATTTTGGTTTAAGAAGTTGAAATCGGTATCATTTCCGGTAATAATCCACGTATTGATTTTGGCATTCTGATTCTTTTCAAAAACCGATTTGAAAGCCACTGTTGGTTGGTACAGAATTAAAATATTATAATTCTCTAAACTACTGACTTGATTAGGTTTAAGAATGGTTACTTTTCGCTGTGCATTAGTTTCGATACTGCGTTTTATGGCACCCAAATCGGGATGCGCCATATCGGCAATCAAAGCCACTTCGGTCTTTTGGTCGATGACTTCTACGGCGAAATTCTTGGTATTGTTATAAGTGTTTTTTTCTTGTTCTTTGGAAGTAACCGTAGCTTTCAGAATTTGAAGCCCAACTTTATCCGCAGGCAATAAAACATTGAGCGTAGCCGATTTTTTGCTTGGTGAAAAAGCAACCGTTTGCTCATTTAAAACCGAATTCCCTTGGGTAATTTTAAAAGAAGCGTTGATGCTTTTGGTTCCGGCGTAATTCAGGAATACTTCTACCGGATATTTGTTTTTGTGGAAAGCGTATTTGTTAACGTTAAGTTGCGTCACTTTTAAATCCAAATAAGTTGTGGTGTCGCCCACTACCAAAGGATAGACTTTATTGTTGGGATTAAACCCAAAGACATAATCTTCACCCGAAGTTTGGTTTCCGTCAGAGATTAAAATCGTTGGGAAAGTTTGGTTTTTGTAGATGTTCTTAAGGCTTTTGGCCACCACATCTATATTGGATTGTTTCCCTTTGAAATCAATGGTATCCGAAGGCAAAAAATCTTCGTCAAACTGATAGGTTTGCACTTCAAACTTATCGTTCAAAGCCGAATTTTCTTTGAGCTTTTCAAACAATGCCAATGCTTCTTTATCCGATTTTAAATCGGCCATTGAAACTGAATTGTCAATCACAATCGGCAAAGGCGTTTTGACCGTTTCTACCGTTTTTCGGGTAATGATTGGGTTGATTAACAGCAACAACAAAGCGAAGACACTAAAGAAACGCAAAAAAGCCAAAAGCAAAGTCACTTTCGACCTGCTTTTGACTTTGTATAAATATTGGTAAAATGACACAGCGAACGCTATTCCTAATGAAAGCAATATCAATAAAACAGTGTTTGTGGTCATATGTTTTTAGTGGTCAGTGTTCAGTATTCAGTGTTCAGTTTTTACGCCAAACTTATTGGGGTTTAATATCATATAGTTAATTAGTTTGCCAGCTTCTTTACTTTGAGCGACTAAATCGTCGTAAACAATATGATTAATGTAATTACATTTTAAAGCAAATTCTAACCAAACTTGTGTTTCTGAGTTTTCTGCATCACTATCTGTTAGTTTGCTATGAAAACTTTTGGGATAAATTCTTTTTCGGTAAGCCTCGCCAATATTAGCAGGAACACTTCTTGAAGAGCGTCTTATTTGATCTGTCAGCGAATAGGTTTCTTCTTTTGGAAAAGACTTAGAAATTTCAAAAATACACATAGCCAATTCAAATGATTTTTGATAAGCTATTAAGTCTTGAAATGTCATAGTTAAAAATATTTTACAAAAACCTATTACTGATTACTGCCAACTGATTACTGAACACTGACCACTGCCTACTAAGTAAGCATTCCACCACAAACATTCAAGACTTGTCCGCTAACGTAAGCACTCATGTCAGAGGCAAAGAACAAACAAGCATTGGCCACGTCTTCGGGAGTACCACCGCGTTTTAAAGGAATAGAATCTCTCCAACCTTGTACAACGTCGTCATTTAATTTAGCGGTCATTTCAGTTTCAATAAAGCCCGGAGCGATGGCATTGCAACGGATATTTCTGGAACCTAATTCTAAAGCAACCGATTTGGTAAATCCAATCATACCGGCTTTAGAAGCTGCGTAGTTGGCTTGTCCGGCATTTCCCTTTACTCCTACTACAGAACTCATATTTACGATAGAACCTTTGCGGTTTTTCAACATAATCTTCTGAACGGCTTTAGTCATATTGAAAACCGATTTCAAGTTGATTTCGATTACTTTGTCAAAATCCTCTTCGCTCATACGCATTAAAAGGTTGTCTTTTGTGATTCCGGCGTTGTTGATTAACACATCCACATTTCCGAAATCGGCCATTACGTCATCTACTAATTTTTGGGCTTCGTTAAAATCAGCCGCGTTTGATTTGTATCCTTTGGCTTTGATTCCTAAAGCTGATAATTCGTTTTCTAGTGCCAAAGCGCTTTCGGCAGAGGAACTGTATGTAAAAGCCACATTGGCTCCGTGTTGGGCAAAAACTTTAGCGATACCGCTTCCGATTCCTCTACTGGCACCGGTGATGATGGCTACTTTTCCTTCTAATAATTTCATATTGTAAAAGAGTTTATTGATAATTGTAATGAAAGGTCAAATATAGGAATATTTTATAGGTTGGAAAAAATTACAGTACATTTAAACCTTTGTTATTTCTGACGGTCTTAAAGAAATCTTAAAATTGCCAATGCCGAATAATCAAATCCTTTTTGAGCGACTTTACCACGAACACAAAACGCTTGTGTACAATGTGGCATTGCATTATTTGCAAAGTGTTGAAGATGCGGAAGAAGTGACTCAGGACGTGTTTGTAAAAGTGTACCATTCACTGGGTAATTTCAATCAAAAAGCTTCTTATAAAACCTGGATTTACCGCATTGCGATTAACCAATGTTTGGATTTTACCAAAAGGAAAAACAGTCGGAAACGCTTTTATATATTTGGCCCAAAAAGTCAAAACGAGCAAGAATACTTAAATACTTCAACGTTTGAACATCCCGGAATATTGATGGAAAACCAAGAAGATGCTGCTATTTTGTTTGCCGTAATCAACACTTTAACCGAAAATCAAAAAACGGCTTTCCTCCTATCAAAGCTCGACGGCTTGAGCAATCCAGAAATAGCCGAGATTATGGAGTTGAGTATTTCCTCCGTAGAATCTTTGGTTTTCAGAGCCAAAGCCTCGCTTCAGGAAAAATTAGCAAAAAAATTCACCCACTACCGCAAGAAATAAAATTAACCTTCGTCTAACTGAATATGGAAAAAGATAATTGGATACAAAAAGTAATCAACAGCACCAACGGAATGACAACAGTTACGCCGAGTGATGACTTATTATTCAAAATCAAACAAAAGATTCAACAACAGGACAAAGTGTCGCCAACAACCGTTTGGTTGGTTGCCGCTTCTATTGCGGTTTTGGCGGCTTTGAACCTTACTTTACTAAACCAAAAATCCAAAGCAAAAGAGAATACCGCTACGGTTTACTTAGAAAACACTTTAAATAAAAGCAATCAGCTTTATTAAAATTATGGAAAGAACTAAATTATTAACCATTACCGTTATTGGACTTTTGTTACTCAACCTAGTGACTTTAGGGTTTCTTTTTTTGAATAGCCCTAAACCGGGTCGAATGCCACACGAAGGAAGACCACAGCCTAAAGAAATCATTATCGAAAAATTGCATTTTGATGCTGCTCAGCAAGAAGCATACGAAAAGCTCATTCATTGGCATCGAGGAGAAATCAATCAATTAGACGATTCCATTCGACAAACCAAAAACGAATTGTACGCTGTTTTATCCGAAGAGACAATTAATGTTAAAACCAAAGACAGTTTGCTATTGCTTTTAAATTCGTACCAAAAACAAATTGAAGCCACGCATTTCAAACATTTCGAAGACATCAAAAAACTTTGCAAACCGGAGCAGCAAGAAGACTTCAAAGCCTTAACCGAAGAATTGTCGAGAATATTTGCTCCAAAACCACGCCGACCAAGACATGACTAAGGGCGCACACATGGTTTTATTTTGTTTTTTGTGCTTTTCCTCTATGGCACAAAGCAAAGATTCGTTGCGCGTAAATTTCAAAATTCGCTTTGACCGATTTCCATTGGAACTCCAAAAAGAATATCTTACTGCTAATAAAGACACCGTTTTGATCACTGCTTTCAAATGTTATGTTTCTGCTATTGAAATTCATTATGCCGACAAATCCGTTTTTAAAGAAAAAAACAGCTATCACCTACTCGATTCAGAAAATCCGAATTCGCTGCAAATACCAATTACCAAAGCCAATAATAAGGTCATTTCTAAAGTTATTTTTAATGTAGGCATTGATAGTTTGACCAATACTTCCGGTGCTTTAGATGGTGATTTAGATCCAACCAAAGGCATGTATTGGGCTTGGCAAAGCGGGTATATCAATATGAAATTAGAGGGTGTGAGTAAGAGTTGTAAAACCCGAAAAAACCAATTTCAATTTCATTTAGGTGGCTATTTACAACCCAACTATGCGATGCGAAGAAAAGTCATAAATGTCAACAGCAATGGTAATGTTAATATTGGAATTGATGTTTCGGTTTTTTTGGCCGAAATTAATTTGGCACAAACCCATTCGATTATGATTCCAGGGAAAACGGCTATGGAATTATCGGATAGCAGCGCTAAAATGTTTTATCTCGAATGAAAAAAGTAATCGTTTTATTGGGATTTAGTGTTTTACTCTTTGGAATTTTAGCTTTTTCCAAAAGCTTCACAACACCTGTTTATTTTGAGGTGCCGAAAGGTTGGCCACAACCTCAATACGATTTCAAGAAAAATCCCCTAACCGAAGAAGGGTTTCAATTGGGCCGACATTTATTCTACGATCCTATTATTTCACGAGACAGTACGATTTCGTGTTCGAGTTGTCATTTGCAGCAAACCGGTTTTACCCATGTAGACCACGATTTAAGTCACGGTATTGAGGGCCGAATCGGTACAAGAAATTCATTAGCTTTAATCAACTTGGCTTGGAACAAAAGTTTCCATTGGGATGGCGGTGTCAACAATTTGGAAGTCCAACCGTTAAACCCTATTGAGAGTCCTACAGAAATGGATGAAAAGCTTGAAAATGTCGTGTTCAAACTACAGCAAAGTCAAAAATACAGAACCTTATTTGCCAAAGCTTTTGGTGATAACAAAATTACGTCTCAACGCCTTTTAAAAGCCTTGGCTCAATTTACAGTCTCTTTAAAATCTTCCAATGCTAAGTATGATAAAGTGATGCGAAAAGAAGAAAATTTTACTGCACAAGAACAACATGGTTATGATTTGTTTAAAGTCAATTGCGCTTCTTGTCACACCGAACCACTGTTCGGCAGCGATAAATTCGAGCGAAACGGATTGGCTATTGATGCTACTTTAAATGATTTGGGCCGAATGAAAATCACCCAACAAAAAGAAGATGATGGGCGTTTCAAAGTACCAACCTTGAGAAACATCCAATTCACTTTTCCCTACATGCACGACGGTAGATTTAAAACTTTAACCGAAGTGATTAAGCATTACAATTCATTGGGAGAAACTGCCAATTTGCCCAAAGATCTATCAAAGCCGATGCATTTATCCGACAAAGACCGAGTGGATTTAGTAGCCTTTTTGCAGACCTTAACCGATAAAGAATTCCTTTTTGACAAGCGATTCAGTTATCCTAAAGAATAAATTTTAAAATTGGCGCAAGAATAAAAAAGTTCCGGCGTCTAAAACAATAACCAACCCGATACCAATTATGAAAAAAATCATTCTATTCTCTTTACTGGTAAATACCCTAGCCTTTTCTCAAACCAATCCGGCGATTACTTCTTGGTTGCGCAATACTACAGGCATAACCGGTCGCCATTATGTTTCAGGAAATCCTACGCCTATTAACGATGCGGTTTTGGCCAATGTTCAAACCGTGCAATATTCCACCAATTGGGTTTATGTGACTACCAATGGAATTCCGGCCTATATCACCGGACCGTTTTTAGACGGTAATCCTTCTTTGGCCACCAGCCGAAACGGTGCGATTTTCAGATTTCCTTTAAATCCGACACCCAATACGGGTACACCTACGAATACTACCGGAGGCAACATTGGTTTGTTTAAAAACGGGGTCGCTTTGTTTGATTATCGCGATGGGGTTTCTTGGAGAAATGCTACGAGTCAAATTTGTGGCGGACCGATTCAAGGTTGTATGGGAGACGGTGTTTGGAATCGTGATGCCGTTTATGCGGAACGCGTAGGTTTTGATTGTGCCAAAGCGCATCCGGCTATGGGGAATTACCACCACCATCAAAATCCGAGTGCTTTTAATTTAGATTTGGTAGTGATTTCCAATATTTGCAGTACTTACCCTTCGGATGGATTGTATGTGATTAACCCGACTGAGCATTCTCCATTAATTGGTTTTGCTTACGATGGTTTCCCTATTTACGGAGCTTATGGTTACGCCAATGCCGATGGAACCGGTGGCATTACCCGTATCAAATCGAGTTACCAATTGAGAAACATTACTGTGAGAACCCATTATGCTGATGGCACCAATGTTACTGATGGACCGGCGGTTAGTACGACTTATCCGTTAGGCTATTTTAGAGAAGATTACGAATATATTGCCCACACTTCAGAAGATTATTTAGACGTGCACAATGGTCGCTTTTGCGTTACGCCCGAATATCCTTTGGGAACCTATTGTTATTTTGCTACTGTGGATGCCAACCACAATTCGGCTTATCCTTATGCTGTTGGCCCAACCTTTTACGGCAACAGAACGGCTTCATTAGTGACTTCCATTTCGGAGTCTACTACACAGTATACTTTAGACAATACCGACTTCACTTTGGCCAATCTAAATATCAAAATCTACCCGAATCCGGCACAAGAATTTATCGCTATTCAAACCGATATGGTAGAGAACAATCTCAAAGTTACTTTGATAGACGAATTGGGTAAAACCATCCAAACCGGTGAAATCCTGCAAGGCAGTACGCTTTCGGTATTGGATTTATCCACGGTTTACAATGGGGTTTACTTTGTAAAAATTGCCCATGGAAAAGACGATAAAACTTTTAAAATTGTTGTAAAAAAATAACCGCTAAATCCTGACTTATGTATAAAAAAATAACTGCCTCGTTGGTCATTGCCCTTTGCTATTCTTGTGGTAGTGATGATAGTTCGGAATACGTTCCGATTGATCCTTATGCCAATATTACGGCCACATTCGGGAGCAATATCAATCCGGAAAGTTTGGCTAATTACGCAAACCAAACGGTTCCCGGTTATATTACCAAAGACAATACCGCGGGTAATCCCATTACGGATAAAGGCGCTACTTTAGGAAGGGTTTTATTTTATGATAAAAATCTTTCTTCCAACAATACCATATCATGCTCGAGTTGTCACCAGCAAGCCAATGCTTTTGGCGATACCAACATAGCCAGTACCGGTGTGAACGGCACTACCGGAAGACATTCGATGCGTTTGATAAACACCCGTTTTGCCAATGAAGTAAGATTCTTTTGGGATGAGCGCGCGGCCAATTTGGAAACCCAAACCACTATGCCTATCAAAGACCATGGCGAAATGGGATTCAGCGGTAACAACGGCGACTTGCCTTTTAGCGGTTTGATTACCAAATTAAGCAACATCGGCTACTATAAAGAGTTGTTCCAATTGGTTTATGGCAGCGAAGAGATTACAGAGAATAAAATCCAATTGGCTCTGGCCCAATTCATCCGAAGCATACAATCGTTTGACAGCAAATATGATTTAGGAAGAGCACAAGTGGCCAATGATGGTCAGCCATTCCCTAATTTCACACCGCAAGAAAACCAAGGAAAAAATTTATTCCTTTCCCCTCCTGTTTTTGATGCTACGGGTAACAGAACGGCTGGTGGTTTAGGATGTGCGGGTTGCCATGCCGCACCTGAATTCGACATCAATCCGATTACGGGTAACAATGGTATTATTGGAACTATAAATGCTACGGGGATTGATATTACCAATACTCGAGCCCCATCATTACGCGATTTGGTTAAACTTGACGGAACACCTAACGGTCCGATGATGCACACCGGAGTGATAACTACTTTGCAGGCCGCCATTGGACATTACGGCACCATTAACATAGCACCGGGAAATACCAATCTGGATCCGAAATTGCGCCCGAATGGTTTTGGACAACAACTCCATTTAACTGCACCGGAAGTGAATGCTGTGATTGCTTTTCTCAGAACCTTATCCGGAACCAATGTGTATAGCGACCCGAAATGGGCTAATCCGTTTCCGAATTAAAACAACATTTGTTGTAGAGACACGATGCATCGCGTTTCTACGGTTATACCAACAAAAAACCGCCTCTTTAATAATGAGGCGGTTTTTTTATTTATTACCTAAAACAGAATTATTCTTTTATAAACTTACCTGTCGAACTACCTCTATCACTAATGATTTTAATAAAATAACTTCCGCTTGTCAAGCCCGAAACATCAATCGTTTCATTTGGATTAGTATTTACTTGAACCAATTGG
>NZ_CAMLRU010000095.1 GCF_946482535.1 uncultured Flavobacterium sp. | reverse complement strand
AAAATCTGATTCTAAAGATAGAAGATACCGAAAACTTCGAAGATGCGATTGCCATTCTTATTGACAAAAATTCTATCGATGCCATCTTTGCGGTTAACGAATTGTTCGCTGTTACTGCCATAAAAGAAGCTAATAAACTGGGCAAAAAAGTACCCGATGATATTTCAGTTATCGGATTTACCGATGGAATTATTTCCAAATATTCTTCTCCAAGCATCACAACTGTAAGCCAAAACGGGGTGAAAATGGGCGGTAAAGCCGCTAAAATGCTGATAGAAAGATTAGAAGCTGAAGAAGAAGACGAAGAACAATACAGAACAGAAGTAATCGAAACCGAATTGGTAGAAAGAGAATCTACCAAATAGAAAGAGTTTTTATCAACAAAAAACGTTTTCGTAAGCATTCAATGCCATTTTTTTTAGAGAGCATGGTCTCAATATAAATTCTTTACTATCTTTACCCTAATTATCAAAGCTTGTACTTTACTTCGAAAACAAATTAAAGTTTTGATAAGCAAAGCGCTTATCGTATTACAAACCAATAAATTACGATAAATGGAAAAGCGTAAGTTAGGTTTCTGGGAAATTTGGAACATGAGTTTCGGTTTCTTGGGGATACAATTTGGTTTTGCCCTGCAAAACGCAAACACTTCAAGAATTTTTGACACCTTAGGCGCAGAAGTTGATAAAATAGGACTTTATTGGCTAGCCGCACCGTTAACCGGTCTCATCATTCAACCCATTGTGGGTTATTTTTCAGACAGAACTTGGACTCGATTAGGCAGAAGAAGACCTTACTTTCTAGCCGGCGCCATTTTATCTTCAATTGCACTGATTTTTATGCCAAATTCCCCAACCCTTTGGATTGCCATCGGTACTTTGTGGATTATGGATTCTTCTATCAACATTTCGATGGAACCATTCAGAGCTTTTGTAGGTGATAATTTATCCGAAAAACAACGCACACTCGGTTTTGCCATGCAAAGTTTCTTTATCGGACTTGGTGCTGTTGTAGGTTCTGCATTGCCTTATGTCTTTACCAATTGGTTTAACATCGAAAACACAGCTCCCGAAGGCATAGTGCCGCCTTCTGTAAAATGGTCATTCTATGTTGGCGGAATTGTATTTCTTCTTGCCGTAATTTGGACCGTAGTAAAATCGAAAGAGTATACTCCAGAAGAATTGGAAGCCTTTGAAAACGCCAAAAAAGACAATTCAAAAACTGATGAAAACACCAACGAAGAAGGCTGTACTGAAAAAAGACAATTTAACATCGGTTTGGTTTTATCCATCATTGGATTAATCTTATCTTATTTTGTTCACGACATTAATACCAAAAGCGAAAACAGTCACAAAGAACTGTATATCCTTTCCATTGGTATTCTTGTATCCGGTGTTTTGTTTGCTTTGGTTTCTCAACTGAGAAAAAACAAAGTTCGAAACGGCTTTACCATTATCATTACTGATTTATTAAACATGCCAAAAACCATGAAACAACTGGCTTGGGTACAATTTTTCTCATGGTTCGCTTTGTTTGCCATGTGGATTTATACTACCAAAGCTGTAACAGGTCATGTTTTTGGAACCAATGACACTACCTCAAAAGTGTACAATGATGCCGCCGACTGGGTTTCTGTAATGTTCACTGTTTACAATGGTGTCGCTGCTGCTGTCGCTTTCCTTTTGCCGGTTTTAGCCAAAAGAACCAGTAACAAATTCACCCACATGCTGGCTTTAATTGCCGGAGGATTAGGGTTAATTTCTGTATATTTTCTATCGGACAAAGTTGGTTTATTACTCGCTATGGTTGGTGTAGGTATTGCTTGGGCAAGTATCTTATCTATTCCTTACGCGATGCTTTCGGGTTCATTGCCTTCAAGCAAAATGGGTTATTATATGGGCGTTTTTAACTTCTTTATTGTAATCCCGCAAATCGTTGCCGGAACCATACTAGGTTTCTTGGTCAACACTTTTTTTAATGACGAACCCATTTATGCTTTAATAATTGGTGGACTTTCAATGATACTGGCAGGTTTATTAACCTTGACCGTATCGACAAACAAAAAGATTGATATTAATGAGTAAAAAAGCATTTATTTTCGACCTTGACGGAGTTATCGTTGACACCGCTAAATACCATTTTTTAGCCTGGCAAAAATTAGCTCAGGAATTAGGAATCGAATTTACCCCAGAACACAATGAAGAATTAAAAGGGGTTAGCCGCGTTCGTTCTCTTGACATCATTTTAGCCCTTGGCAATGTTCAAGCCTCGCAAGAGGACAAAAACAAATGGCTAATCCAAAAAAATGAAGAATACCTCTCCTATTTGGTAGACATGGACGAAAGCGAATTACTTCCGGGCGTGATTAATGTTCTTCAATTTATTAAAGAAAAAAAACAACTGATTGCCCTAGGTTCGGCCAGCAAAAACGCCCGACCTATATTAGAAAAAACAGGGATTTTACATTATTTTGACGCCATCGTTGACGGTAATGATGTGGCGAATGCCAAACCCGATCCGGAAGTTTTTCTAAGAGCAGCCAAATTGGTAAAAGCCGCCAACAAGAACTGTATCGTTTTTGAAGACAGCGTCGCCGGAATTCAAGCAGCCAATGTCGCCAACATGATAAGTGTTGGTATTGGAGATGCCGAAATATTACACGAAGCAAAATACAATTTTAAAGATTTTACGTTTATGGATCTTTCTTTTATAGAAGCACTCCTCGACTAAAATTGAATGATAAAAGGACAATAAAAAAATTACAATGAACCAAGATTATATCAAACCAGACAACTGGTCGATTATTGAAGAAGGATTTGATTTAGAAAGAGTAAAATCCTCGGAAAGTTTGTTTAGCATCGGAAACGGCGCTATGGGTCAACGTGCCAACTTTGAAGAATTCTACTCAGGAAACACTTTCCAAGGAAGTTATATCGCCGGTATTTATTATCCCGATAAAACCAAAGTAGGTTGGTGGAAAAACGGCTATCCGGAATATTTCGCCAAAGTGCTAAACGCTCCGGTTTGGATTGGCATTTTAATAGAAATCAATGGTGAAACTTTGGATTTGGCAGCTTGCAAAGTGGCTAAATTTAAACGCGAACTGAACATGAAAGAAGGTTGGTACAACCGTTCTTTCTCAGCCACCTTAAACAACGGTATCGAAATCGACGTTAATGTCAGACGTTTTCTGTCTTTAGATTTAGATGAATTGGGCGTAATCAAATACGAAATCACCCCGAAAAACCAAGATGCTACCATCGTTTTCAAACCATATTTGGATGCCGGAGTACACAACGAAGACGCCAACTGGGAAGAAAAATTTTGGGAACCTTTGGAAACCCAACATAAAAACAATGAAGCTTTTGTAGTAGCGCGTACATTCAAAACTCATTTTGAAGTGGCAACTTACATGCACAACAGCATTTTTATCAATAACGAAAATCAAAACGCTAACCCAACATTCGTAGACACTACTTCTGATAAAGTAATTTTCACTTACGAACAATTGGTTTCCAAAGGACAAACCATTGCGTTGCAAAAATTAGGCGGCTATACTGTTTCAATGAATCATGCTTCGGCCGATTTAATTCCGGCAGCGAAAAATGTAATTCAAAAAGGATTGGCTTTAGGCTACGATGCTTTATTGCAAAATCAAATCGATGCTTGGGCGAAAATCTGGGAAATGAGCGACATTACTATCGAAGGCGATGTCAAAGCCCAACAAGGTATCCGCTTCAATATTTTCCAATTGAACCAAACTTATTTAGGGAAAGATTCTCGCTTAAATATCGGACCGAAAGGCTTTACCGGAGAAAAATACGGTGGCTCGACTTATTGGGATACCGAAGCTTATTGTATTCCTTTTTATATGGCGACCAAAGACCAACAAGTAGCCAGAAACTTATTGGCTTACCGTTATAACCAATTGGATAAAGCCATCGAAAATGCCGAAAAATTAGGTTTCAAAAACGGTGCGGCTTTGTACCCAATGGTAACCATGAACGGTGAAGAATGTCACAACGAATGGGAAATCACTTTCGAAGAAATCCACCGAAACGGCGCGATTGCTTTTGCCATTTTCAACTATTACCGATTCACCGGAGATTACAGTTATATTCCTGAAAAAGGTTTGGAAGTCCTAATCGGTATTGCCCGTTTTTGGCACCAAAGAGCTACGTTCTCTACTTACAGAAATCAATATGTAATTTTAGGCGTAACCGGTCCGAATGAATACGAAAACAACGTTAATAATAATTTCTACACCAATTATATTGCCAAATGGTGTATCGATTATACCATCGAGCAAATCGAAAAAGTAAAACAAGAATACGCTACTGATTTCAACAGAATCATGAGCAAAGTCAACTTAGACGATGCCGAAATCCAACACTGGAAAAAAGTGGCCGACCACATGTATTTCCCGTATTCGGAAGAACACGGCGTATACCTGCAACAAGACGGTTTCTTAGACAAAGAGTTGGTCAAAGTGCATGATTTAGACAAAAGCCAAAGGCCCATCAACCAAAAATGGTCATGGGACAGAATCTTGCGTTCGCCCTACATCAAACAAGCGGATACTTTACAAGGTTTCTACTTTTTTGAAGATCATTTTTCCAAAGAACAACTGGAGAAACATTTCGATTTCTACGAACCGTTTACCGTTCATGAAAGTTCGTTATCGCCTTGTGTTCACT
Source organism: uncultured Flavobacterium sp. (assembly GCF_946482535.1). Next base: position 5,511 of record NZ_CAMLRU010000095.1, on the reverse strand, counting down.
CCATTCAAGCCGCTGTTTTGGGTCGAATGGAACAAGCTTATACCTTCTATTTAAGAACCTCGCGTTTAGACTTGGACGATTACAACAAAGAAGTCGAAGAAGGGTTGCACATCACTTCCATGGCCGGAACTTGGATGAGTATCGTGGAAGGTTTTGGCGGAATGCGTGTGAAAAATGACACGCTGCATTTCGAACCAAGAATTCCGAAAGACTGGAATGGCTATTCGTTTAAAATCAATTTCAGAAACCAAATTTTAAAAGTGGCTGTTCACCAAAATGAAACCAACTTTACCTTAGAAGGCGAAACCGCCATTTCGGTTTTTGTAAACGGCAAAGAAGTTTTAGTTGAGCCGAATAGCCTGGTAACCGTATAATTCAAACCATCAAAACCCTTTCGGACCAAATTCTGAAAGGGTTTTTTATTTACAACCAAGACAATCATATGAAAAAACTACTCTTCTCTTTCTTGCTTTCTGTTTCGGCTTTCGCCCAAATTGACAAAGTGGAACCGCCTTTTTGGTGGAATGACATGACTCATTCCGATGTGCAAATCATGTTCTATGGTAAAAATATCGCTCAAAATGAGGTAACCGTTTCTAATGGCATCGTCATCAAAGGCATCCAAAAAACCGAAAACCCGAATTATCTTTTTGTCACTATTGATACCAAAAATCATCCGGCAGAGGATTTTGTGTTCACCTTTAAAAACGGAAAAAAAACCTTCACTCAAAACTATTCCCTAAAATCAAGAAGGGAAAATTCACGCTTTCGAAAAGGTTTTGACAGTTCGGACATGATGTACTTAATCATGTCGGACCGATTCGCCAACGGCAATCCCAACAACGACAGTAACGACAAGCTTTTTGAAAAAGCCAACCGCAGCAACAAAGACGGTCGTCACGGTGGTGATATTGAAGGTATCATCAAAAACTTAGATTATATCAAAGATTTGGGTGCTACAGCCGTTTGGCCAACACCACTTTGCGAAGACAACGACGAAAGAGGTTCTTACCATACTTATGGTCAGTCTGATGTTTATAAAATCGATGCGCGTTTTGGCACCAATGAAGACTACGTTCGCCTTAGCTCGGAGCTTCACAAAAGAGGCATGAAGAACATTATGGACTATGTGACCAACCATTGGGGTTACAAACATTGGATGATGAACGATTTACCTACTTACGATTGGCTTCACCAATTTCCGGGTTACGGCCAAACCAATTATAAAATGACCACACAATTTGATCCAAATGCGTCAGCCATCGATGCCAAAAATTGTATGGACGGCTGGTTCGTCAAATCGATGCCCGATTTAAATCAGAACAATCCACTGGTCTTGAATTATTTGATTCAGAATGCCATTTGGTGGATTGAATATGCCGATTTAGACGGTTTCCGTGTCGATACTTATTCTTATGCCGACAAACAAGGCATTGCCGCTTGGACGAAAGCCATTACCGATGAGTATCCGAATTTTAATATTGTGGGTGAAGCTTGGCTCTACAATCATGCCCAAATTGCCTATTGGCAAAAAGACAGCAAAGTAGCCGCCATTCAAAGTTACAATTCTTATCTGCCAACAGTAATGGATTTTATGCTTCAAGGCATTTTGGGCGGCGGTGTTTTCAATGAAAGCAAAGGCAATTGGAATGAAGGTGTAATCAAATTGTACGATAGTTTTACCAATGACTTTTTGTATCCTGATCCGAATAAAATTTTACTTTTCGCCGAAAACCACGACACCAATCGCCTAAACGAAGTGTATAAAAATGACTTCAAAAAATACCAAATGGCCATGACATTAATTGCCACTGTTCGTGGAATTCCGCAAATTTATTACGGTTCCGAAATTGGAATGGCAGGCGATAAAGGCAAAGGCGATGGCGATATTCGCAGGGATTTTCCGGGCGGCTGGAACGGCGATACCAATAACGCTTTTACCAAAACCGGCAGAACCGAAGAGCAAAACAAATTCTATGACTTTACTGCCAAACTTTTCAACTGGCGAAAAAATAAAGCAGTTATCCATAACGGAAAAACCACGCACTACATTCCGGAAAACAATGTTTATGTCTATTTCCGATACAACGAAACCGAAAGTGTAATGGTTATTGTAAACAACAATGAAGAAAAACAAACCCTAAAAACGAACCGATTCTTAGAGAATACCAAAAATTACAAATCTGGAAAAGATATTTTCGGCGGTGTCAATGTCGATTTGAAAAATGATATCGACATCGATGGCAAATCGGTTTTGATTTTAGAATTAAAATAGTAAGATGAAAAAAATACTGCTCTTATTGCTTGTTTCCTGTATTTCATTCGCCCAAAATGCGAACAGAAACTACCTTTCGCACAGTTGGAAAAATAACCTATTGGAAATAAAAACCAGTGACGGAACCTATCGCATCAAACCTTACTCGAATCAAATTGTTGAAACGTCTTTTATTCCAAAAGGGGAAGTTTTCAACCCAAAATCACATGCGGTAGTCAAAACTCCTGAGAAAGTAAAAGCCACTTTGACCAAAACGAATAATGCTGTTACGCTATTCACCAAAGATCTTACGGTTGTTATCAATAAATCGCCTTTCAGAATCACTTATTCCAGTAAAGGCAAAGTCTTGTTATCTGAAAAAAACGGCTACATCAAAAAAGACAGCACCGAAGTGTTGCAATTCAACCTTGACAATTCCGAAGCTTTGTTCGGTGGCGGCGCCAGAGCTTTAGGCATGAACCGTCGCGGGAATCGCTTGGCTTTGTACAACAGAGCGCACTACGGTTATGAAACCCGTGCAGAGTTGATGAATTTTTGTATCCCAATGGTTTTGTCTTCCAAATTGTACGCCGTGCATTTCGACAACGCTGCGATTGGTCATTTGGATTTAGACAGCAAAAAGAACAATACGTTAGAATATGAAACCATTTCGGGCCGAAAAACCTATCAAGTTATTGTAGGCGATACTTGGGAAGAATTAGTAGCCAATTATACTGATTTGACCGGAAAACAACCCATGCCGGCACGCTGGACATTGGGGAATTTCTCCAGCCGATTTGGCTATCACAACCAAGAACAAGTGGAAAAAACAATCAACCGTTTCCAAGCCGACGGCATTCCTGTAGATGCCATTATCCTCGATTTGTATTGGTTTGGCAAAACCGTTCAAGGCACGATGGGCAATCTCGATTGGGACAAAGACCAATTCCCGAATCCCGAAAAAATGATAGCCGATTTGAAAGCCAAAGGGGTAAAAACAATTCTAATCACCGAACCTTTCATATTGACAACCTCATCGAAATGGCAAGAAGCGGTTGATAAAAAAGTATTGGTTACCGACAAATCGGACAAACCGGCTACTTGGGATTTCTATTTCGGAAACACGGGCGTGGTCGATATTTTCAAACCCGAAGGCAATCAGTGGTTTTGGGATGTTTACAAAAGATTAATCAACCAAGGCGTTGGCGGCATGTGGGGCGATTTGGGTGAACCGGAAGTTTTCCCATCCAAAGTCATAACAGCCGGTGGCAAAGCGGATGAAGTTCACAACATTTACGGGCACCATTGGGCCAAATTAATCGCCGATGGTTATCAAAAAGATTTTCCAAACCAAAGACCATTCATCTTAATGCGCGCCGGATATTCGGGTTCACAGCGATTCGGAATGATGCCATGGAGCGGAGATGTTTCCAGAAGTTGGGGCGGCTTACAATCGCAAATGGAAATTGCCCTGCAAATGGGTATGCAAGGGATGGCTTATATGCATTCTGACCTTGGCGGATTTGCCGGCGATTATTTCGACAACGAATTGTATTTGCGTTGGTTGCAATACGGCGTTTTCAACCCAATATTCCGTCCGCATGCGCAAGAAGATGTAGCTTCGGAAGTGACTTATAAAGATGTACACACCAAAGCCAAAGCCAAAAAAGCAGTTGAGCTTCGTTACCAATTGATGCCTTACAATTATACTTTGGCATTCGATAACAATCAAAACGGAACACCGTTAATGCGTCCGTTGTTCTTTGAAGAACCAACCAATGAAAAATTACTCAATGAAAAAGAAAGCTACTTTTGGGGCAATGCCTTTTTGATAAAACCCATCACAAAATCGGGTGTAACTTCAACCGAAGTTTATTTCCCGAAAAGCAACAATTGGTTCGATTTTTACACGGGTAAAAAATACAATGCGGGTTCAACCGAAATGGTGAAAGTAGAAGAAACCTACATCCCGACTTTCGTTCGTGGCGGTAGTTTTGTACCGATGATTGAATCCATACAGCATACCGAAAACTATTCTTTGGATAACTTTAACCTGCACTATTATTTTGATGAAAGTGTAGCCCATTCTACAGGAATGCTTTACAATGACGATGGCGTGACGCCTAATACCTTTGAAAAAGAGCAATATGAAGCCATACACTTTTCAAGCAAAACCGACACCAAATCTTTGACGATAAAAATCGCTACCGTATGGGGAAGAAATTTTACTCCAAAAGATAAAAATATTTCGGTCTTAATCCACAATATCAAAGCCAAACGAATCTTTGTTAACGGACAAGAACAGTTTTACAAAACATTTGCTGAACCATTGCAGATTAACGTAACTATAGGAAAGGGACCAACTTCAGAAATTAAAATTGAATACTAAAATCTATGAAAAATATACTGATTACCCTTTCAGCTTCACTCCTATTGATTGGTTGCCATTGTACCAAAGAAACGGTAAAAACCCAACCAACGTCTTCTCAAACACCTTTCGTTTGGGAAAGTGCCAATGTCTATTTCCTTTTAATCGATAGGTTTCAAAACGGCAATACGGCCAACGATAAAATCATCAACCGCAACAAACCAACCGGCGTTTTGCGTGGCTTTGAAGGTGGAGATATTCGCGGTGTAATTCAAAAATTAGACGAAGGCTATTTTACCAATTTGGGAATTACCGCTATTTGGATGACGCCTGTGGTAGAGCAAATTCACGGTTCAGTAGATGAAGGCACCGGAAACACTTATGGTTTTCACGGGTATTGGACTAAAGATTGGACGGCAGTCGATCCGAGTTATGGTACCAAGGAAGATTTGAAAGAATTAGTCGAAAAAGCCCACGCCAAAGGCATACGAATCTTGTTAGACGCGGTTATCAACCACACCGGTCCGGTAACCGAACTCGATCCGGTTTATCCAAGCGATTGGGTTCGTACTTCACCCAAATGTACTTATCAATCTTACGACACTTATATCAATTGTACCTTGGTGGAAAACCTTCCCGACGTTAAAACCGAAAGCAACGAAAACGTGGCTTTACCGCCAATGCTAGTAGAAAAATGGAAAAAAGAAGGTCGCTACGAAGAAGAAGTAGCCGAATTGGACGCGTTCTTCAAAAAAACCGGTTATCCGCGAGCGCCGAAGTATTACATTATGAAGTGGCTTTCGGATTATATTACCGATTACGGTATTGATGGTTACCGAGTTGATACCGCCAAGCACACCACTGAAGATGTTTGGGCCGATTTTAAAAA
>NZ_CAMLRU010000094.1 GCF_946482535.1 uncultured Flavobacterium sp. | reverse complement strand
GTAGCGTTTGTAGCGGTATTTCCTTTCACACCCGGTTCAGTATAAGTAACTTCTAATACAATGGAAGCCGGCATATCTACTGATAACGGTAAGTCGGTTTCTGTATTGATTTGTACCATTACATTGGTACCTTCTTTTAACAAATCGGGCGCATCTAAAACGTCTTTGTTTAAGGTGATTTGTTCATAAGATTCTACATTCATGAAGTGGAAATCATTTCCTTCAGAATACAAAAACTGGAAAGTATGAGTTTCTACGCGAACTACATCTATTTTGTGTCCGGCCGAAAAAGTGTTGTCTAGTACTTTACCGTTGGTTAAACTTTTCAATTTGGTTCTAACGAAAGCCGGACCTTTACCCGGTTTAACGTGAAGGAACTCGATAATTTTATAAATATCGTGATTGAACTTGATGCATAATCCGTTTCTAATATCTGCTGTAGATGCCATTTTGTTTGTTTTATAATTCGTAATTCATAATTTGTAATTCGTAATTCGTAATTCGTAATTTTTAATATGAGCCAGAATAGCCCTTCATAATACCTCTTGAAGAGTTTCTGATGAAATCCAGAATTTCGTCGCGTTCCGGTGTGGCTTCCATTTCGCCTTCAATGATGGCCATAGCTTGCGAAGTGTTGTAATTCTTTTGGTATAAGATTCTGTAAATATCTTGTATCTCTCTGATTTTTTCAGAAGTAAAACCTCTTCTTCTCAAACCAACCGAGTTGATACCGACATATGAAAGCGGTTCTTTAGCGGCTTTGGTGTAAGGCGGCACATCTTTACGGACCAATGAACCTCCTGAAATCATAGCGTGATCACCAATATGAATAAATTGATGAATGGCAGCCAAACCACCAATGATGGCGTAGTTGCCAACGATTACGTGTCCGGCCAAAGCGACACCATTTACAATAATAGCGTTATCGCCTATGTGACAATCGTGAGCAATGTGAGCGGTAGCCATTACCAAACAGTTTTTACCAATTACGGTTTGACCCGAAGCGATTGTACCACGGTTGATGGTTACACATTCTCTGATGGTGGAATTGTCGCCAATGATAGCCAGCGAATCTTCTCCGCCAAATTTTAAATCCTGTGGTATAGCGGCTATGACTGCACCGGGAAAGATATTACAGTTTTTCCCGATACGTGCGCCTTCCATAATAGTCACATTGGAACCTATCCATGTTCCTTCGCCAATAACTACATTATTGTGAATGGTGGTAAATGGTTCGATAACAACATTCTTAGCGATTTTGGCACCAGGATGTACATAAGCTAACGGTTGATTCATATATTTTTTTGTTTTTTGATGGTTACAATTTAAGATTACATTCCTAAACTATACCCTATAAACTTATAAATTAATTATTGTTTTTTGGCGATTTGTGCCATTAATTCGGCTTCGGCCACTAATTTACCATTAGCATAAGCTTTGGCAGCCATGTGACAAATACCTCTTCTGATAGGCGCAATCAAATCGCATTTGAATATTAAAGTATCGCCCGGAAGCACTTTGTGTTTGAACTTCACATTGTCGATTTTCATAAAGAAAGTCAAGTAATTCTCAGGATCCGGAACGGTACTCAATACTAAAATTCCTCCGGTTTGCGCCATGGCCTCCACAATGATAACCCCCGGCATTACCGGTGCTTCAGGGAAATGCCCTACGAAGAAACTTTCGTTCATCGTTACATTTTTCATTCCAACCACATGACTGTCTGACATTTCAATGATTCGGTCAACGACTAAAAACGGCGGACGGTGCGGCAACATACTCATAATTTTATGAATATCCATCAAAGGTTCCAAATTCAAATCATAATAAGGTACTTGGTTGCGCTGCTCTATTTTAATAATCTTTGACATTTTTTTCGCAAACTGCGTGTTTACAAAATGTCCGGGTTTGTTGGCAATTACTTTTCCTTTGATTCTGGTTCCGATTAAGGCCAAATCACCAATAACATCTAATAATTTGTGACGCGCGGCTTCATTAGGATAATGTAAGGTCAAATTGTCGAGAATACCATTAGGTTTTACCGAGATTTTTTCTTTTCCGAAAGCCACTTTCAAGTTGTTCATGGTTTTTTCGGAAATCTCTTTGTCAACGTAAACGATGGCATTATTTAAATCGCCTCCTTTGATAAGACCGTTGTCCAATAAAGTTTCTAATTCATGCAAGAAGCTGAAGGTTCTGGCATCAGAGATTTCAGTTTTGAAATCGGCTATATTTTTCAATGTTGCATTTTGAGTACCTAAAACTTTAGTCCCAAAATCAACCATAGTAGTTACTTGATAATCATCGGCAGGCATTACTAAAATTTCGCTTCCGGTAGCTTCATCGGTAAAAGAAATGACTTCTTTTACCACATAATAACATCTCTCGGCATCTTGCTCAACAATTCCGGCCTTTTCGATTGCTTCTACAAAAAACTTAGAAGAACCATCCATAATAGGTGGCTCTGATTCGTTTAATTCGATGATAACATTGTCCACATCACAACCTACAAAAGCAGCAAGAACATGTTCTGAAGTTTGAATTTTTACACCCAATTTCTCTAAGTTAGTACCTCTTTGGGTATTGACAACATAATTCGCATCGGCTTCAATAATCGGGCTTCCTTCCAAATCAACTCTGACAAAGGTGTAGCCATTATTAACCGGAGCGGGCTTGAAGGTCATCTTTACTTCTTTTCCTGTGTGTAGACCAACACCGGTCAAGGAAACTTCGTTTTGGATGGTTTTTTGTTTAACCATTGGTATGCTTATTTATTGGTTTGTATTATTTTTTTTTAATTCTTCCAAGTCGGCCACAATCTTAGGTAAGTTTCTGAAATGAACATATGACTTACTGTAATCGCCGTAATTGAAAGCCGGAGAACCTTGAATGGTTTCGCCGTCACTAATATTCTTTCCAATGCCTGATTGCGCTTGAACACGTACATTATTGCCTATAGTCAAATGACCGGCAATACCAACTTGTCCGCCAATCATACAATTACTGCCAATTTTGGTAGAACCTGCCACACCGGTTTGCGCGGCGATAACGGTGTTCTCTCCTATTTCGACATTGTGGGCTATTTGTATGTGATTGTCAAGCTTAACGCCTTTTCTGATGATGGTTGAACCCAATGTGGCTCTGTCTATGGTAGTATTGGCACCAATATCAACAAAATCTTCTAAAATAGCGTTGCCAATTTGGGGAATCTTACTGTAAGAACCATCTTCGGTGGGCGCAAAACCAAAACCGTCTGAACCGATAATCGCTCCGGAATGAATGGTACAATTGGCTCCGATAATTGATTCTGAATATACTTTTACACCGGCAAAAAGTATGGTATTATCACCTATGGTTACATTGTCGCCTACGAAGGTATTCGGATAAATTTTTACATTTTTTCCGATTACTGTATTCTTACCGATGTAACTGAAACTTCCCAAATATAAATTCTCGCCGTAAGTCACATTATCTGAAATCACAGTAGGTTCTTCAATCCCCGATTTCATTAGCTTTACTTGATTATAGTATTCCAATAGTTTTGAAAATGATTGGTAAGCATCTTCCACTTTGATTAAAGTGGTTTTGATTTCGTTTTCGGGTTCAAAGGTATTATTGACAATGGTAATCGTAGCTTCTGTCGAATAGATATAATTGAGGTATTTCGGATTGGCTAAAAAAGTAAGTGAACCGGCTGTTCCTTCTTCAATTTTTGACAATTTGAAAACTTCGGCTTCAGGGTTTCCTACCACTTCGCCTTCCAGTATTTCTGCTATTTGCGCTGCTGTGAATTTCATCTTATGCCAATTTGTTTTTTAAAGGTACAAGAGAGAACACACCGAAGGTAAATGGGAATGAATATCTCAAAATATGGGTAGTTCGTTTCATCGACACAAAAGTATAAAAAATTATTTAATGTTAAATCTCCGACAGTTGTTTAGGATAACAGATAAAGTACTTGGTTACCGGTTTAGACAATGCTTTCAAATTCAATTGGTCTGATGCTTCGACTACGTCTTCAATGGTTCGGTCTTTTTTCAATATGCGAATCGGTTCCGCTTCTTTGCTGTAAGCCTGATTTTTTATTTTTCCTTTAAAGATAAAATACTTGGCTTCCTGAATAGTGATATTGTTTTCTTTGGCAAACTTGGCGGTCATTTCCTGTAACACTTCTGTTGGGAATTTTTCGCTGTTGAGTTTGATTTTTGACAAGTCCCTATTGATAATCATTTTGCTCAAACTACTCAAAATAAAATCTTCGTGAAACTGCCAAATTTTTAAGGCGCTAATAATATCAAAATCATCCAATTGGGCAAAAGTATCTAAATCATGAGTTGAAAAATTATCCAGTGTAACTTTGTGCTGCATAAAGTGTTTCAAAGGCTTGCTGCATTCAATTTCAATGCCTTTTTGCAGCAACTCTTTGGCTCTTTGCAAGGTTTTGGTCAAAGTCAATTCGGCCACCAAACTCGTTTTGTGCAAATAGGCTTGCCAATACATTAATCGGCGTGCCATCAAGAATTTTTCTATCGAATAAATGCCTTTTTCTTCCATCACCAATACATCATCCACCACATTCATCATCTGGATTAAACGGTCGGAATTGATATTCCCTTCTGCAACGCCCGAATAAAAGCTGTCACGTTTTAAATAATCCATTCGATCCATGTCTAACTGACTTGAGATCAACTGCAGCATGAATTTTCGGTGGTATTCGCCTTTGAAGACTTGGATGGCTAAACTCAATTGTCCGTTAAATTCTTCGTTCAGTTTGTTCATGAACAATAACGAAATCGATTCGTGGTTGACTTCTTCTACGATGCTGTGTTCCATGGCGTGTGAAAACGGACCGTGTCCAATGTCGTGCAAGAGAATTGCTATCAACAAAGCGTTTTCTTCTTCTTTAGAAATGACCACTTCTTTAAATCGTAGCACTTCAACGGCTTGTTGCATCATGTGCATGGCGCCAAGCGCATGGTGAAAACGGGTATGATGGGCGCCGGGATAAACCAAATACGACAAACCCATTTGAGAAATACGTCGCAAACGTTGAAAATAAGGATGCTGAATTAAATCATACACCAACGAATTGGGAATGGTGATAAACCCGTAAATCGGATCGTTGAATATTTTTAGTTTATTGGTTTGGCTCACAACGCAGTCAGTTTTTGTAAAGATATAAATTTAGACCAAGGCTTTAAAGTAGTTCAACAATAGTTTGTTGTTCTCTCGCGTTGGCGTGAAAATCTCTAATATCGAAGGTTTGTCGTTGTTTTGAAACAATTGTTTCAAAGCACTTCTTAAAGTTTCTTCATCGCTGGCCGTACTATAATCCAATTGGTACATTTTGGCCAAATGTTCAGCCGTTAAACAATGCGAAGTCTCGAAATAAGTATTAAAAGTTTCATTTTCCTGATGGCCCGGAAGAATTCTGAATATACCGCCGCCGCCATTATTCATCAAAATGATTTTGAAATTTTTGGGGATGTAATTGTTCCAAAGCGCATTGCTGTCGTATAAAAAGCTGACATCTCCGGTAATCAAAACCGTTGGTTTCCCGCTGCCGACCGCTGCTCCGATGGCGGTTGAAGTACTGCCGTCAATGCCACTAGTGCCACGATTACAAAAGATCTGAATGGAATTATCAATGTCAAACAATTGCGCATAACGAATAGCCGCACTGTTGCTGATTTGGAGTTGGATATTCGTCGGCAAAGCCGATAAGACAATTTCAAAAGCTTTTAAATCCGAGAACTTAACTTTGGCCAAATACTGCTGATGCTTTATTTTTCGGTCTTGGTGTATGGCTTCAAAAGTCGCTTTGTAATTGCTTTCGACTTCTTTCACATGCGGAAAAAATTGGGCAAAAAACTGATTGGGTGTCGTATAAAAATGCTTGGTCAAAATCCCGAAAGTATCATACGCTCTCAGTTCGTCAATGTGCCAATGGTGTCTGGGTTTGTAATTTCGCAAAAAAGCTTTTACCCTTTTAGATACAATCATACCGCCGAAAGTCACCAGAATTCGCGGCTGTAAATCGGTGAATTCTTTGGCCGTAAAAGGCGTAATCAAAGTGTCGATGTTGTTGATAAAACTCCGATGATGTAGGTTTGAAGTCGTTTCTGTGAGCACCACCACCGAAGGAAATGAAGCCAATTGGTCAATCCATTTTTGTTCGATGGAATTCGGAGCGCACTCGCCTACCAAAACCAAAATCTTCTGACTGTGATTCCACAGAGTCGAAAAAGCAATAATGTCTTCTACCCTAACTTGGCGATGCGCTTTAAACAAATTGGTTACATTCACATCAACCGATAATTTATTGGTCGTTTGGTACAAAGGTTCTTCAAACGGCACATTGATGTGCACCGGACCTTTGTGAGCCATAGCTACATTGATGGCTTCATTGATAAACACATCGTTTTCTTCTGAGGCTTCTTCCAATAAATTGGCATTATAAAGCGAATGATTGGCGAAAACATTTTCTTGGCGAATGGTTTGCCCATCACCTATATCAATTTTATCGTGTGGTCTATCGGCCGAAATAACAATTAAGGGAATCTGACTGTAAAAAGCTTCTGCAAAAGCCGGATAATAATTCAGCAAAGCCGATCCCGAAGTACAAACTACAGCTACCGGTTTTTGTTTTTGTTGGGCAATTCCTAACGCAAAAAAAGCCGCGCAACGTTCATCGGCTATACTGTAACAACGAAATTGCGGATTATTGGTAAACCCAATAGTCAACGGTGCATTTCTGGAACCGGGTGAAATAACGATATCGTGAACTCCTTTGGCATTGCAAATTTCAATGATGCTTTGCGCCAACGGTATTTTAGGATAAATCATTGTCGTTTTTTATGGATGACAAAGGTACAAAGTTGTGTAGGTTTTTCAATACTATTGAATAGTTTTATTACTTTTGAATACACTTTTTATCCCATGAAAATCAGTATTCGACCTTATTTAAAAGAAGACGCACAAGCCATTGTTGACATCATCAATTACAACATCCTACATTCAACGGCTTTATACGATTATCATCCTAGAACATTAGCACAACAAGAAGCTATTTTTGAAGACAAACTCAATAAAGGATTTCCCGTAATTGTTGCAGTGCTAGAGGAAAAAGTGGTTGGCTTTGGCTATTATAGTGAGTTCCGATTTCGGGAAGCTTATCGTTTTACCGTAGAGCATTCGGTTTATGTGGCCAATGATTATCACGGTAAAGGCATTGGTAAAATCATCATGGAAAATCTTATCGATTTGGCCAAAAAACAAAAACTGCACACCATGATAGCGGTGATTGATTCTGAAAACCAAAGCAGCGTAACCTTTCATGAGCAATTTGGTTTCAAAACCGTTGCGATTCTCAAAGAAACCGGTTTTAAATTTGACCGCTGGTTGCATTCTCAAATAATGCAATTGATGTTGGAATAACCTTTACACTTAATTTATGAAAAGACAATTGATCAGTTCGGGTTCCAGTTTTGAAACAGCCATCGGATATTCGCGTGCGGTAGTTCAAGGTGATTGGGTTTTTGTATCCGGAACCACCGGTTTTGATTATGACACTATGACCATATCCGATAGTATTGAAGCCCAAACTGAGCAATGTTTGAAAAACATAATATCGGCTTTGTCTAAGGCTGATGCCGAGTTATCCGATGTAGTTCGGGTGCTTTATATAGTGCCCAATGCTGAAGAATTTGAGCAATGTTGGCCAATCCTCAGAAAGTATTTTGGTGAAATCCGTCCGGCCGCGACTATGATTTCAGCAGGCTTAGCTGATGCCCGAATGAAAATTGAGATTGAGGTCACTGCTATAAAACAAAAAAACTGATGAGGGGTTCATCAGTTTTTTAAAGTCAGGGGTATTTGTCAGGCAATTTCAATGCCGTTTTCTTCTAAAATAGAGAGCAAATAATTACTCTGGTTGGCGTTGTACTTTTCTACGCCGCTTTGGTACCATTTCTGAATGACATCAATTTGGAAACCATTATAACCGTCTGAATCGATATCCATACCCAACATTCCGGCTAAAAGAAAATCTTCGAGTACTTTGTTGGTGACTATTAATTGAGGAATACCGTAGGCTACTTTTCCGTTTAAACGCTCATAATCTAATCTTCCTTGTTCGAACCCAAAATTATAGGCTTCATTTTTATTGGCGGAAATTTTCATATATGGATTTTGGCCGTTTGAATAACCCTCTAAATAATCCTCTCTGTATACGGGGTTGAAAATATTCTTCATATAATAATCATTGTGGTAATTGATATTTAAATCAAAGCTAATAACTATAGCTTAACAATGAATTAAAAATCGTTAAAAGGATAAAAAACTCTTTAAACCACGCGGATAGTGATGTTTGTCGATTATTTTAAAGCAAAAAACCTGACGAATGACTTCATCAGGTTTATTTTAAGATAAACTGTTTTTTTTACTTTTTATTAATCCAATCGATGATGACAGCGTCGGTAGGCAGCACTCTTGGCGATAGTACTTTGACCAATTCACCTTGTTCATTAATGAGGTATTTTTGGAAGTTCCATTCTACTTCGCTGTCTTGTAATCCGTTTTTACTTTTTTGGGTTAAGAATCGGTAAACTTCGCACATGTCATTTCCTTTTACAGAAACTTTGCTCATCATGGGAAAGGTTACTCCGTAATTCATCTCACAAAACTTAGCAATCTGCTCATTACTTCCCGGTTCTTGCGCCCCGAAATTATTGGCCGGAAAACCAACAATTACAAAATTTTGGTCTTTGTATTTTTTATAAATCGCTTCTAAGTCTTTGTACTGTGGTGTCAATCCGCATTCTGAAGCCGTATTGACGATTAGTATTTTTTTTCCTTTAAGCGAAGCAAAGTCGAATTCTTTTCCGTATAAATCATTTACCTTAAATTGGTAAATGGTGGTTGTTTCATTTATTGTATTCATGGTTTGGTTATTTTCTGAATTGATGGTATTGGGTTTGGGTTGTGCATGGTTTTGGCAACTCCAAAAGAATAAGGCGCCGCAACCCAACAATAGTAGTTTTTTCATGTCATTTTTTTATAAAATTAGTTAATATTTGATGGTTTGCTGTTAAACAATGGCTAAAGTTTTTGTTAAATGTAAAAATCCCGATGATTATTCATCATCAGGATTTCAACAAACATGACAGAAATTCTATTCCATCACAAAACAAAAAACCTAAACAAAATCTCATAGCAGATTTCCCTTAGTAACAATTACGAAGAATGTATGGATTTGGTTTTAATGATACTGATTTGTTAGGTTTTTATTAGAACTATTGTGATATTTCATTTAAAGTTTCGTTATTTTTACGTTTCAAAAAAAATTAGGTATGACACAAGAAGAATTATTACCCTTGCTTCTGAGGAAGGAAGAACGAGCTTTTACTATACTGTATGATATGTATTCTAAAAGCCTTTTCAGTATTATTTCCAATTTAATCAAAGACCGGGAAGAAGCCGAAGATGTGCTTCAGGAAGTGTTTGTAAAAATTTGGAAAAACATCGACACTTACAATCAAAGCAAAGGCCGATTGTATACTTGGATGCTCAACATCACTCGAAACACTTCAATTGACAAGTTGCGCTCTAAAGGTTTTAACAACAGCCA
Organism: uncultured Flavobacterium sp.; assembly: GCF_946482535.1. Next base: position 631 of record NZ_CAMLRU010000094.1, on the reverse strand, counting down.
AAAAAACCTGTCTTCAGATAATTTCGTACATCTGTTGGACGACAGTAACAAGCTAACCCATAGAATTGATACTATCGGAATTTTAGAATTTGTCAAAAAGCTAAAGCCGAAATGTATCCAGATTATCGACCTCCTTTTTTTTAAAGGCTATACCCAACAAGAAGCTTCCGAGGAATTGGAAATTCCCCTTGGTACTGTTAAAACCCAAAATCGAATGTGTATGAACGACCTGCGTAAATTTTTAAATGTATAATGGAAACTAAAGACTATATAGAATCAGGCATCTTAGAACTCTATGTTTATGGCTTGCTTACCGAATCTGAAAACGATGAAGTAAATGCTATGGCCAATAGAAATCCGGAAATCAAAGCGGAAATACTCTCGATAGAAAAGGCAATTATCAATCTTTCTAGCAGCTTCTCCCCTTTTATTTCGCATAGCCAATTTGAAAAAATCAAAGCGCAACTCGAACTGAAACATGGAAAAGTAGTTGACTTCCAATCAAGAAGAAAAGCTACCGCTTATATCGGTTGGGCTGCTTCAATAGCTTTATTAATCGGTATTGGATTCCAATATTCGAAATTGAATGAAACCAATGAGCAAATCAAATCGGTAGAGCTACAAAAGAACA
>NZ_CAMLRU010000093.1 GCF_946482535.1 uncultured Flavobacterium sp. | reverse complement strand
TAGCAGCTCTTTTAGATACTGACCAAGAACCGAAACCTACTAAAGATACTCTTCCGCCTTTTTTCAAAGTACCACCTACATTTCCTAAAAATGATTCTAAAGCTAATTTTGCAGCAGCTTTTGTGATTCCAGCGTCAGCTGCAATTGCATCGATTAATTCTGATTTGTTCATAATGTTAGTTATTAATTGTTGGTTAAACATTTTGTTAATGATAACAAATTTAATAGGAATTCCTTACCACACAAGCGTTTTGGCGTTTTTTTCAAGGTTTTGTTGATAACTTCGGGCTTTTGTTGATAAACCCGTGTTTTTCGTCGATTTTTTGACTTAAAAAACGCTTGAGACCTTATTCTGCTTGTGCTCTTTCAGAAAAGACAACACCATTCAATAGCTCGTGTGCCTGCATTTTTTTCTTTCCGGGTAATTGTAAACTTAAAATTTGAATATAGCCATCTTTGACCGCTACTTTAATTTCTTTTTTAGAGGTAATGATTTGACCAACTTTATAAGAGTGTTGTTCCGAAATGACTTTGGCCTCATATAGTTTCACATTCCATTCTTCGCCATTGTCTTTAAAAAAACACCAAGCCGAAGGATAAGGTGATAAACCTCTAATTAGGTTATGAATTTCAACCGCCGATTTGCTCCAATCTACTTTGCAGTTCTCTCTATTAAGTTTATAAGCCGTTTTAATCTCTGAATGATCTACTTGAATGGTTGTTGAAACATTGCCTTTTGCTATCAATGCCAAAGTCTCAATGACTGCGCCGCTGCCCAATTCCATTAATCGATCATGAAGTTGGCCCGCATTTTCTTCAGCACTTATTGCCGTTTCTTTGCTCAATATCATAGCGCCGGTATCAATCTTGTCATCAATAAAGAAAGTAGTCACACCGGTTTTCGTTTCTCCGTTAATGATAGCCCAATTAATCGGAGCCGCACCACGGTAATTCGGCAACAAGGAAGCATGTAAATTAAAAGTGCCTAATTTCGGCATACGCCAAACCACTTCGGGCAACATTCTGAAGGCAACCACTACTTGCAAGTTGGCATTCAAACTTTCTAATTCAGCTAAAAAAGTTTCGTCCTTTAAATTGGAAGGTTGTAATAATCTTAGGTTGTGTTCCAAAGCGTATTCTTTCACTGCCGAATATTTCAACTTTTGACCACGACCCGCCGGTTTGTCAACCGCTGTGATCACGCCAACAACTTCATAATGGTTTTTAATGATGGTATCCAAAATGCCAACGGCAAATTCGGGCGTTCCCATAAAAACAATGCGTAACTTTTCCATGCTTATTTTAAGGAGTATAAATTATTTGAATTGATGCTGATGGTTTCTTCCTCCAACAACTTTTGCAGGGCAAAGATAACATCGTCTTTCGGAAGTTTGGTTAGTTTTTGAATATCTCTCGAATTGAAATCCTGCATTTTTAATAATTCTACAATCTTCTCTGCTACTGTTTCCGGATTTTGCTTCTTCTTGGTTTTACCGATACAATAGGAACAAATACCACAATCTTCTTTTTGGCTTTCGCCAAAATAAGCCGACAATAATTTACTCTTACAGGTTTTTTGGTCTTGGCAATATTGTAAAACCGCTCTTAGTTGTTCGGTTTTCAACTTATTTTGTGCTTCCAAATATTTTGAAACCCTATTAATAGTGCGCTCGTCCTCGCGTACTTCATTAAAGGTAATCGTAGCGTCATTGTTTTTAGCGGTCATCTCGAGGATGTTTTTCTCTTTTAATTTTTGTAAAAGCGAAATCACTTCGGCTTCTGAATGATTGGATTTTTTGGCTATCAATGCCAAATTAAAAGCGGTCGGCATATCGTAAATTCCGGGATAAGTCCGCAACATGGTCAATAGTACTTCCTCGTCATTTGGGTTCAAACTCATATACCGAATCACTTCTTTAGACGGTATGATAAATTGCAAGGTAATTTTCTCCGAGAATTCCTGTGACAAAGTAATGATGCCTTGTCGGTCAAAGAATTGTAAAGTGTTGTATGTTTTTAAAGTCGGGAAATTGTATTTGGTACAAAAATGATGCAGGTTAAAACTAAACTGTTCATCGATTCCTTCGCCATAAGCAATCTGAAAATAGTTGCACAATTTGGAAAAAACCAAATTCAAAAAAGCTTTATCCGGCAAAACATTGAGAAATTGCGCTTCAGCATGTAAAACATCAGACGGATTGTTGAGCAAAACCGCAAAGGCTTTGTCGCCGTTTCTTCCGGCACGACCGGCTTCTTGGTAATAATTCTCTAAATTTTGGGGCAAATGCAAATGAATAATCGTTTTAACATTCGCCTTGTCAATGCCCATGCCGAAAGCATTCGTGGCTACCATGACCTGAACATTTTCTTCCATCCAAAGTTGCATGTTTTTTTGCTTGTCTTTAGAAGATAAACCGCCGTGGTAAAATGTGGCCGTAAATCCTAAACTCTCAAGTTGCTTGGCTGTTTCTAAACACGACTTTCGATTGGTCACATAAACAATGGAAGGTTGCGGATTTTTATGCAAAATTTGCTGCAGCAAATGCAGTTTGTCTTCGGTTTCAAAAACCATGTATGCAATGTTTTCCCTGTAAAATGATTTGCTGAAAATTTGCGGATTTTTGAGTTGTAATTGCGCAATAATATCTTCCTTAACTCGTGGTGTAGCCGAAGCTGTTAACGCCAAAAAAGGCACTTTAGGGAAGAATTCTTTCAACTGGACAATCTTCAAATAAGCCGGACGGAAATCATGTCCCCATTGCGAAACACAATGCGCTTCATCAATCGCAATAAGGTTTATCGGAAGGTTTTTAATCCGTTCCAATATCCAATCATTTTGCAAGCGTTCCGGAGAAAGATATAGGAATTTGTAGTTGCCGTACTGACAGTTGTCTAACAAGTCGATCATCTCATCTTGGCGAATGCCTCCGGTTAAGGCGATGGCTTTAATGCCTTTGTTTTGCAGGTTTTGGACTTGGTCACGCATCAACGCAACTAATGGAGAAATCACCAAACAAATGCCTTCTGTCATCATGCCCGGAACCTGAAAACAAATCGATTTTCCGCCACCGGTTGGCAGTAAGGCGAAAGTGTCTTTACCTTCCAAAACCGAATCGATAATGGCTTCCTGCGGCTCCCGAAAAGCATCGTGTTTCCAGTATTTGGTGAGGATTTCTAGGGCTTTATCCAAGTTATGAGTTATGAGTTATGAGTTATGAGTTATGAGTTATGAGTTATGAGTTATAGGTTAACTCAGTTGATGGTATAAAGGTATAAAATAAGATTGAGTTGTAATTACAACTAAAGTATATTAAGCCAGTTGGTTTAAGATATACTGAATGCGTTCTTCTACCGTACCGCGGGGCACTTCGATAAGTTCGTACCCATATTTTTGGTAGGTTTCCAATAAATGAGCGAAGATGAGTTTGGCCTGCTCAAAGTTTTCATAACGGGCTTCGTCGCTTTCGTAGATTTCTTCCCAAGGCGGAAGCACAAAAATTTTGGAGTACACATGTTCTCTGCAAGCTTGGTCAAAAAACGCCGGATAACTGTCGCCGATGTAATGCATATAGGCCAAAATATCGGGGATGCCTCGGTCTAGAAAAACCAATTCGGCTACATCTTCACTCGCTTGTTGGTGTTGCTTTCTTCTGCCTTCCAATAACAATTCGCTGAAGAGTAAGGGTTTTTCGAGAAACAATTGTTCGATGCCTTGTTTTTTGGCTTCTAAAGTTACTTGTCTTGAAATTTCAGGGAAACACGCATAGCCTTGCTCGATGAGGGCATCGATGATGGTGGTTTTTCCGGTGCCCGGACCGCCGGTGATGACTATGAGTTCTTTTTTCAAGATTTTTAGAAATAAGGGGCAAATTTATTGAAACAAATCAGAATTTTAAAAGGGTTTGAAGTTTTTATTTCGGTCGTGGCCAAAAGTTCGAAAAGTTTTTCTAATAACCCCGATTGCAGTCTCGTCCGAAGACGAGACGAAAAGCGGGAATACGGCCGGCTGATAAGACCCGAACCATTCGTTCAAAAAAATAAAATAAACCAATGGAATTCTTCTCTGAAATCTGAAATCAATACTGTATATTTGCTTTTATTTTTTGAGGAATGGACAAGAAAACAGAGGAGTTTTATACCCGATTGCGAGAAGAGTTGAACAATACATCGACCTGGCCTACAGAATATTTGTATAAATTTATTGTGCCGACCGATCCCAAAAAAATTGAAGAAGTGGAGAATGCTTTTGATAATTTGGGTGCCGTGATACAAACTACACAATCAAAAACGGGAAAATACACCAGTCTTTCGGTCAATGTAATGATGGAAAGCCCGGAAAGCGTGGTGGAGAAATACATAGAAGTTTCTAATATAGAAGGAATAATTTCATTATAATGGCGGAGAAATATATTAAAGAGAATGCCAATGATGTGGTTTACCATTTGGAATACAATGCCGAAAGACCGCATTTGATTATTCCGGAATACGGGCGTCATTTGCAAAAATTGATTGACCAAGCGACTTTGATAGCCGACAGAGAAGAGCGTAATAAAGCTGCTAAATACATTATTCAGGTGATGGGCAGTTTAAATCCGCACTTGCGTGATGTGCCCGATTTTCAGCACAAATTATGGGATCAAATTTTTATCATGTCCGATTTCCGATTGGATGTTGATTCGCCATACCCAATTCCGACGCGTGATGTGATTAATTTGAAGCCGGAACGTTTGCCTTACCCGCAAAAAAATCCGAAATACCGTTTTTACGGCAACAATATCAAATACATGATTGATGTGGCCAACAGTTGGGAAGAAGGCGAAATGAAAAACGCTTTGGTGAAAGTCATTGCCAACCACATGAAGAAATCTTATTTGAGTTGGAACAAAGACACGGTAACCGATACGGTTATCTTTGAACATTTATATGAATTGTCGGCCGGCAAACTAAACCTATTGCAAAGTAGTGAAGAATTGTTGAACACCAACGATTTGATGCGGACCAACAAAAAAATGTCGAATAAAAACATGCCGCAACAAAACAATAACAAGCAGAACAAGAATAAAAACGGGAAGAAGAACTTTCAAAAGAATAATAATCAGAAATAGTTATGAGTTATGAGTTATGAGTTTGGATTAGAACTGATAACTCATAATTCTTAACTCATAATTCATAATTATAGAAATGGGAACATTCAAAATAGAAGGTGGTATCCAATTAAAAGGAGAAGTACAACCGCAAGGGGCTAAAAATGAAGCGTTGCAAGTTTTATGTCCGGCATTATTAACCTCAGAAAAGGTAAGAGTTACCAATATTCCTGATATTATTGATGTGAATAAACTCATCGTATTGTTGGGCAATTTGGGCGTAAAAATTCAAAAAAACGGTCCCGGAGATTATACTTTTCAGGCGGATGAAGTCAATGTAGATTATTTAAAAACCGAAGCCTTTAAAAAAGAAGGTGGTAGTTTAAGAGGTTCGATTATGATTGTCGGACCGCTTTTAGCTCGTTTTGGTTGCGGTTATATTCCGAAACCGGGCGGTGATAAAATCGGGAGACGTCGTTTGGATACGCACTTTGAAGGGTTTATTAATTTGGGCGCTAAATTCCGTTACGAAAGAGAAGACCATTTCTATGGTGTAGAAACCAAAACCCGTTTGAAAGGAACTTATATGTTGTTGGATGAAGCTTCGGTAACCGGAACCGCCAATATTGTAATGGCAGCTGTTTTAGCCGAAGGTACAACGACGATTTACAACGCGGCTTGTGAGCCTTATTTGCAACAACTTTGTAAAATGTTGAACTCCATGGGAGCCAAAATCTCTGGTGTTGGGTCAAACTTATTGACGATTGAAGGCGTTGAGAAATTAGGCGGTTGCGAACACCGAATCCTTCCGGACATGATTGAAATTGGTTCTTGGATTGGCTTGGCAGCTATGACGCGCAGTGAAATCACCATCAAGAATGTGAGTTGGGAAAACTTAGGTGTCATTCCGAGTGTGTTCAGAAAATTGGGGATTACTTTAGAGCGAAAAGGCGATGATATTTACATTCCTGCGCATACTAAAGGATATACGGTGAAAACTGATATCGACGGTTCAATTTTAACCATAGCCGATGCACCTTGGCCTGGCTTTACACCCGATTTGTTGAGTATTGTTTTGGTCGTAGCTACTCAAGCAAACGGAGATGTTTTAATTCACCAAAAAATGTTTGAAAGCCGTTTGTTCTTTGTGGACAAACTAATTGATATGGGTGCCAAAATTATGCTGTGTGATCCGCACAGAGCAGTGGTTATGGGACACAATTTCCAATCGCAATTAAAAGCTACGGTAATGTCTTCGCCTGATATTCGTGCGGGAATTTCATTGTTGATTGCGGCGCTTTCCGCCAAAGGCACTTCGACCATTCAAAACATCGAGCAAATTGACCGAGGTTACGAAAGAATCGACGAGAGGCTTCGTGCTTTAGGAGCTAACATCGTTCGAGTTTAATTCTGTGTTCAGTTAACAAAATATTAAATTCCAAATGCCAACTCAATTGATTGGAATTTGGAATTTTTTTATTGGAATTTATTAAGCCTATGGAAACTTATATCATTGTCTTGTTGTGTATTGCTTCTTTCTTCGCCGGTTTTGTCGATGCGATTGTTGGCGGTGGCGGATTGATTCAAACGCCGGTGGCGATGATCTTGATGCCCAATTTATCGGTGGCAAGCATCATAGGTTCGCTAAAGATTCCGGCATTCAGCGGAACTAGTTTTGCGGCTTTTCAGTATTTGAAAAAGGTGCAGCTCAATTGGAAATTACTTTCCCTAATGGCGGTTTTAGCTTTTGGCTCGGCTTTTTTAGGCTCGGCTTTGTTGAATGTAGTGAGCAATGATTTTATGAAACCGCTGTTGTTTTTCATACTGATTGGTTTAGCGATTTACACTTTCAAAAAGAAAAACTTCGGGCAACACCAAGACAAAAGCCACTCTAACCAACAGCAAATGCTTTACGCGGTTATCATCAGTGTGCTGGTTGGTTTTTACGACGGATTTATCGGTCCGGGAACGGGCAGTTTTTTGGTTTTAGGATTTGTTTCGGTTTTAGGATTTGATTTTCTTCATGCTTCTGCTAATGCTAAGATGGTGAATTTGGCGACCAATTTCGGTTCGATTTGTTTATTCGTTTTGAAAGGAAAAATCATTTGGGCTTTTGCGATTCCGATGGCTTTTTGCAATGCATTTGGCGGTTGGATTGGTGCCAAATTAGCCATAAAAAAAGGAAATACTTTTATTAGAAAGTTTTTCCTTTTTGTGGTAATTCTAACGCTGTTGCGTTTTGGATATGATGTTTTTCTGAAATAATTACCATTCGTTATAAATTACGGTATCATTTACAATAGCATGTGAAATGTGTTTGCCGGTTGTACCAAACGGTGCTAAAGGCGTCCAAGAATCGGTATAAAATAATGTTATCTTTTTTCCTATAAATTGTTTTTTGGCTTTGCCTAATTCAAATCCGTTTTCCAAACCACGATTGATATAGTAAGTAGTTCTGCTGTTTTCTATATCGAAAACCAAATCTTTAACACCGCCTTCCGAAACTGATTTTATTTTGCCGGTTACGACTATTGAGTTTTCTTTTGAGTTATTTATCGGAATCAATCCTATGATTAAAAAGGCAATAAGAATGAGAATGGCGATGAAAATTATCCGTTTCATAATTTAGTTTTCTGTCAAAAATAAAACGGATAAAAAGCGGTTTTATTATTCAAATGCATTTAAAAATTTAAGTCCGAATACCACACCATCGCCTTGAAAACCATTTTGGTACGACCGAACATAATCGACTCTCAAGAACTTGAATTTACCAAAACCCAAATTATCCAATCCTATGGAGAATTCCTGATAAGGCTTTCTGTCGGGAACGGCTAAGTTGTGAAAACCTAAAACCAACTGCGATTGTAAATGTTTTAGCAACGGCAATTTATTCATAAAATACCCTTTGTCATTGTGTTCGATATGGGTTTCAAAATAACGGTCATTGGTGCTGGCTGCATAATATGGCAGTAAATTAAAGACATTAGTGTAACTGTCGGTTTGCCCAATGTGTGTTTGGTTGCCGTTGAAATGTTTGTAATCAACGAATGCAATATTTTCGGCATTGAAGAATTTACCGGCTTTGAGATTCATCTGCATAAAACCTTTGTTGCCTAAAGTAACATCATAAGTCACTCTTCCCATAATCAAATCGTATTCGTACTTTTTGTCGGAAGCTGCTAATCCTTTTTCGTAACCCAAAGAAAGCGCAGGATAATCGTCGTTGGGTATATTGAATTTACCATCGGGTCTTGACCAATATTTTTGACCGAAATTAAAACGCATCAGGACATTGGCTTTGACCAAATTGTGTTTTTCAATCGGAGCCGAAGTTTCGTCTAATGGATTCAACGGATTATTGGAAGTATAAGCATCCTTGTTTTTAATTACAGTATAATCGGTAGTGTTGTAAAGCGGTTTTCTTTCCGAATATTCCACATTGGCATTCATATAAAACCCGTTTACGACTTCTCTGCCAAAGAAAGCCGAAGCAAAATTCTTTTCATACAGTTTCATGAAATTGTTCTTAAAAAACAAGGTGCTCACGGTATTGACCATATTTGAAATGGGATTGGCCGGATTGAATTGACTCACAGCACTACCTGCATTCAGGCTCAAGAAACTGTTGTTAAGGTTGTTAAATTTATGGGCGAAACTAGCTGTAGCTCTGATTTTTTCTTCCGAAAAGCCATAGTCAAATCGGGAGCCGATTCGGGTGAAGGTTCTCTTTTCTTCGTTGCGTTTGGTATACGATAATCCGGCATTGATTCTCAAACCTTGTACCGTATTAAAAGAAGTCGAGAGTAATGGCCCGTCATAATCAATAGACCATTTCTTAAACGAATTGCGATAGCTGTAACCGTTCAAAACATCCATTGGGCGGAATTTGTTTCGCTTGTTGTCGATGGAATCCAAATAGGCTTGTGATTTCTTTTTAGTTTGCAAAACATCTTTTTTCAAATAATCAGTAGTTTCTTCCTCGGTTAACGGTACAGGACGGATGGTGTTCCAAAAAGTGTCTTCTTTTTTATTCGCATTTTCTTCAAAAGCCAAAACCTGACTGGTAAAAGTGCGTTTGGTAATTTCGGGTTCAAATTCAAAATTAGAATAGACATAGGTAAACCTTCCGTTGAGTTTGATGCTAAGCATGCCCGCCACGAAGTCGATAGTCTGCGTATTTTTGACCCAAATTTTACTCTTAGTGTTGTAGCTGAAACTTTGTTTTAAAGTCAGTTGGTCCAAAGCCGGCATCTGCATTTGGTTTCCTTTGATGGATAAATCCACGGCATAAACGGCATAGGAATCATCTACTATATAAATGTAACCTTCCATAACCGGTTCGGTATTGCGACGCGGAATGACTTTGATTTTGTTGATTTGTTGTCGGTTTTCGGTAAAAAATGAACCTTCAAATTGGTATTTGTAATAATTAAATGCATTGTCGGCTATAGGGGAAACGACATTGATTTCGAAAGGCAAATAGTTTTCATAAAAATCAAAATTCACCGAAGCAGCGTTGTTAAAGCTAAAACCGTTATCATTGCCGCTGACTTTAGAAGCCACAATAACCTCTTTCATTTTATCAGGTTTTTGGAAAGTGATACGGGAAACGGTTTCGGATAAATACAAGATACCGCTTCGGGTAGAATCTAAAACTTCGTCAAAGAAATCAAACTTTTGGCCCAAGATGGTTTTGGGTGCGTCTTTGATTCTGAAAATTCCGCGGGAATAAAAATCGGCTTTATACTTGGCGGTTTTGGCTGAGTTTTCTTTTTTGTTCTGAATGGCTTTTCGGATGATTTCGTTGGCCGGATTGTCTTTAGGATTGATGACTACTTCATTCAAGATGATGTTTTCTTCCACCAAAACAACCTCAATTGCTACAGGTGTTTTATCTATGGTAACCACTTGTTTGGCGGTTTTGTAGCCTAAATACTGAAAAATAATGGTGTGATTTCCCGGGATTTTGAGGTTTAATTCAAATTTTCCTTGCTCATTGGAAGTAGTTCCGTTATAAGTATTCTCTTCGAAAATATTTACAAACGGCAGTGGATTCCCTTTTTCATCGGTGACTTTGCCTTTGACTTGGGCCAAAGAAAAAGTAGTGATTAATAATGCAAAAGCGAAGAGTAGTTTTTTTACCATATATATATTAAGGAGTGAGTTTATAAAAAAGATTGCAAAGCCAATTCGTAACTTTTTAAACCGAAACCAATGATTATTCCTTTG
>NZ_CAMLRU010000092.1 GCF_946482535.1 uncultured Flavobacterium sp. | reverse complement strand
CATTTGAACTTGAAGCACCTCAACTGAAAACCGTTAAGAAAATTTGGGTGTATTTGCCCAAGAATTATTTGGCTTCCGCCAAAAAATATCCGGTGATTTACATGCACGATGCTCAAAATATTTTCGATGCAAAGACTTCTTACGTAGGCGAATGGAATGTAGATGAAACTTTGGACAGCCTCAATGCCCAAGTTATTGTCATTGGCATTGAACATGGCGGCGAAAAACGCATAGAAGAGTTAACTCCGTTTCCGCATCCCAAATACGCCGGAGGAAAAGCAGACGCTTATTTAGATTTCATTGTCAACACCCTAAAACCAAAAATCGATGCCACTTACCGAACCAAAACCAAGGCAAAAAACACCGCTATTATGGGAAGCTCTTTGGGCGGATTGGTATCGTTTTATGCTGCTTTAAAATATCCTGATGTCTTTGGAAAAGTGGGTTGCTTCTCGCCTTCTTTTTGGTTTAATCGAAAGGAAATAACCGACTTAATGGCGAAAACCCCTGATTTTAAAACCAAAATCTATTTCCTCTGCGGTGACAATGAAGGCGATGCCGATGTAGTGCCCGATATGGAAAACGTGGTAAAATGGGTCAACTCCAAACGTTGTGAATGTAAAAAACTAAATAAAACGGTAATCGTCAAAGGTGGACAGCACAATGAAAAATTGTGGCGTGAAAACTTCAAAAAGGCGTACCTTTGGCTGTTTTAAAGTACGAAGTACAGAAGTAAAATTTGAAAAATGAACAACAACGATATTTTTAAAAAACTCCGTGTCGCTTTACAATTAAGAGATGACCAAATTGAAGACATTTTAAAATTAGTCGATTTCCGCATGTCAAAAGGCGAAATCGGGAACTTTTTCAGAAATGCCGATCATCCTAAATATGTGGAATGTGGTGACCAAGTATTGCGCAATTTCTTAAACGGATTGGTCATTCATTTGCGTGGTACCAAAGAAAATCCGAAAAATGCAATGGAGGTTATCAAACAGAACCAAGCTGCTGTAAAGAAAAACGTTGCTGAAAAACCTAAAACAGAATTCAAGCCAAAGTCTAAAAGAGAGTCAAAGACCCGAGCCAAAGGCGAACGGAGCGAAGCTAAAAAGCCCTTCAATCCAAAAGATAAGAAGCAAGTGACAAAATTGCAAGTTGTTGAAAAAGTTAAGTTTAAAAACGGAAAAAAATAATTTTTTTATTAGGGTAAATTATATATTTGTTTGTTTTTAAATCAATTAACTAATATAAAGCCAAATGAATTTATTTAAAAAATTTTTAATTGCCGGTCTGGCGGTTATTTCATTTTCTTGTGATAATGAAAAAGATTTAGAAGTCAATTCTGAAAAAACAAATGCAACAGCGACGCTAGCTGTAACTCCAAAAAAATTTCTATTTGATGCCACTAAAGCGGAAACAGCCGGTAATGCTGACTGGGTTTTAGACGCAGACACTTCTCCCCAACGTTTTCCTACTCCGGCACAATCTAACATTACAGCAACTACCACAGAAAATTTTTGGAGAGGTGGTTTATCTGCTTGGGGTGTTGCATTAGTCAAACTGGGTCACAGTGTAGAAACCTTACCTTCAGGAACAGCCATTACTTATGGTGGTACCGGAGCACAAGATTTGAAAAATTATGATGTTTATGTAATAACTGAGCCTAACATCAGATTTACCAGTGCTGAAAAAACAGCCATTATAAATTTTGTAAAAAATGGAGGAGGCTTATTTATGATTGCCAATCACAATGGGTCTGACAGAAATAATGACGGTTATGATTCTGCCAGAGTTTGGAATGATTTGATGTCTACAAATACGGTAAAAAAAAATCCTTTTGGAATTACTATTACCTTAAACAACATATCAGAAACAACAACCAACCGACTTAGTGCAACAACCAATACTATCTTAAACGGTTCTCAAGGAACGGTTACCCAATTAAAATATTCGGCCGGTGCTACCATGTCAATTAGCACTACCGCCAATTCCACAGTTAGAGGTTTAATTTGGAGAGGTAGCTCAACCCAAGGGACTTCTAATATCATGTGTGCTTCTGCAACTTATGGCACCGGAAGAGTGGTAGCCATAGGAGACAGTTCTCCTGCCGATGATGGTACCGGTGCTACCGGAGACACTTTATACCCTGGCTGGACAGAATTGTCATCACATTCAATTTTACACCTTAATGCATCGCTTTGGTTGGCAAAATTGTAAATCGATTTAAAAAGAAAATCCTGAGTGTTCACTCAGGATTTTTTTTATTCTATTCTCAATAGTTTCTGTTCTCTGGCGAGTAAAGTATTTTTGAGCAACATCGCAATCGTCATGGGACCAACGCCTCCCGGAACAGGTGTGATGTAGGACGCTTTTTTGGAAACAAACTCAAAATCGACATCTCCGGTAATTCGGTAACCTCTTGGGTCAGATTCATCGGCAACACGAGTGATACCTACGTCAATTATTACGGCATCGTCTTTAATCATTTCGGCTTTCAAATAATTCGGTACGCCTAAAGCTGTGATGATAATATCAGCTTGCGTAGTGATTTGTGCTATGTTTTTGGTATAACTGTGAGTTAAGGTAACCGTAGAATTTCCCGGAAATCCTTTTCTTCCCATTAAAATACTCATTGGGCGACCAACAATATGACTCCTTCCGATCACGACAGTGTGTTTTCCTTTGGTTTCAACATTGTATCGTTCCAATAATTCTAAGATTCCAAAAGGTGTGGCCGGAATAAAAGTAGACATATCCAAAGCCATTTTTCCGAAATTCTCCGGGTGAAAACCATCTACGTCTTTGCTGGGATCAATCGCCATTAAAACCCTTTGCGTATCAATTTGCTCCGGCAAAGGCAATTGCACAATGAAACCGTCGATATCATCATTTTCATTCAACTCTTTGATTTTCTTCAACAATTCAGTTTCAGAAGTAGTGCTCGGCATTTTGATTAGGGTCGATTCAAAACCAACCAATTCACAGGCTTTTACTTTGCTCCCAACATAGGTCAAACTTGCTCCATCATTGCCGACAATTACTGCTGCTAAGTGAGGTACTTTTTCACCATTGGCTTTCATTTTGTTGACTTCGGCCGTGATTTCTGTTTTGATGTCGTTGGAGATTTTCTTTCCGTCTAATAATTCCATGTAGTTCTTTTGTTGTGTGTTATTATAAAAAAATAAGACGCGATGCATCGCGTCTTTACTTTATCTCATCCCTTTCATGCCGCCCATCATGCGCATCAAGTTTTTGCCGCCACCGCCTTGCATCATCTTCATCATTTTGCTCATTTGGTCGAATTGCTTCAGCAATTGATTTACTTGTTCTATTTTGGTCCCCGAACCTCTGGCGATTCGGTTTTTTCTTTTCATATCAATCACCGCAGGTTTGCTTCTTTCCAATGGTGTCATCGAGTGAATTATGGCTTCGATATGTTTGAAAGCATCGTCTTCAATCTCAACATCTTTTAGGGCTTTTCCGGCGCCGGGAATCATTCCGACCAAGTCCTTCATATTCCCCATTTTTTTCACTTGTTGGATTTGCGCTAAGAAATCATCGAAACCAAATTCGTTTTTGGCGATTTTCTTTTGGAGTTTTCTGGCTTCTTCTTCGTCGTATTGTTCTTGCGCTCTTTCTACCAAGGAAACTACGTCACCCATACCGAGAATTCTTTCCGCCATACGCGAAGGATAGAATACATCGATAGCTTCCATCTTTTCACCGGTTCCGATAAATTTAATTGGTTTATCCACCACCGATTTAATCGAAATCGCAGCTCCACCACGGGTATCACCGTCTAACTTAGTTAAAATAACTCCGTCAAAATTCAATCGGTCATTAAAGGCTTTTGCCGTATTTACCGCATCTTGACCGGTCATTGAATCAACTACGAACAATGTTTCTTGTGGTTTGATGGCCGCATGTACATTCGCAATTTCGTTCATCATTTCTTCATCGATGGCCAAACGACCGGCGGTATCGACAATGACTACGTTATAACCATTAGATTTTGCGTGTTGTATCGCATTCAAAGCAATTTGAACCGGGTTTTTATTTTCGGGTTCCGAATAAACCTCTACGCCTATTTGGTCACCAACTACATGCAACTGATTGATTGCCGCCGGACGATAGATATCACAAGCCACCAATAATGGTTTTTTGCCTTTTTTAGTTTTGAGGTAATTGGCCAATTTTCCGGAAAAGGTAGTTTTACCCGAACCTTGTAAACCCGACATCAAAATAATGGACGGATTACCGGATAAATTGATTCCGGTTGCTTCACCACCCATTAATGCGGTCAATTCATCTTTTACGATTTTCACCATCAATTGACCCGGTTGTAAAGTGGTCAATACATTTTCACCAATGGCTTTGTCTTTAACTCTAGTGGTAAAATCTTTGGCAATTTTAAAATTAACGTCGGCGTCAAGTAGGGCTCGACGTACTTCTTTTAAAGTTTCGGCCACATTGACTTCCGTTATTTTACCATGTCCTTTTAGGATATGTAATGCTTTGTCTAGTTTATCACTTAAATTATTGAACATTGTATGCTTGTTTTAATGAAGTGCAAATTTAAGGATTTGATTTAGAACTTCTGTAATTGACTAAATAAAAAAAACCATCTCATTTCTCAGAGATGGTTTTAAATTGAAAGTGTAATATCTTTTTCTGTAAATCCTTTAATTTTTGGTAAACACCAACGTATCGGTTCCGCCATTACCGCCACTTACATCGATTAATGAAATGGTGGTAGCGGTATAAGATACGATATCCCAGTCATCAGTTAAATCTGCAAAGTTAGCCGGAGACGCAAAAGCAATATTGAAGTCTAAGTCGCTGCTTGGACTATCATCATCACTGCTGTCATTGGTTACAGACCAAGTTCCGGTATAGGTATTGGTTCCGTTGGTAGCGCTTAAAACACCGCCGGTAGCAAAAGTAAAATTGTATCCTGTAAAGTGATTGGTTTCATCGGTACCTGAATCAACATAGCTGGTTACTCTCCATGTTCCTTGTGTAGCGGTATTAATAACCGGTGTTGGGTCTTGTGAAGACGAAGAAGAATCATCAGAGCTGCACATAGACGCCACATTTAACATGAAAAGGCAAAATAAAGTCGGAATTAAAAATAGTTTTTTCATAGTCTCAGATATTAGTTAGTTGAATATTAGTTTTTAGTAAAAGTCAAATAGTCCGTGCTACCGTCACCACCGCTTACGTCTTTGAGTCGAATTTGGGTATTGGAATATTCTATTATTCGCCAATCATCTTCGATTTCGTCTAAAGCCAAACCGTCAAAAATCAAATCTAATTTGTTTTGACCGCTATCGACAAAAGTGCTCCAAGTCCCGTTGGTGGTCATACTGTTACGCACAGCTGTTGAAGTTCCGTTAGTATTAAAGGTAAAGGTATATCCGTTAAAATCACTTGTCTCATCGTCATCGTCTTCAAAATAATACGAAATGTACCAAGTCCCTGAAGTTAAAACATCGGTAAAAGCAGAACTTCCGGAACCGCCACTTCCTCCTGAATTGTCATCGTCACAATCATCGATGGAATCTTCAATAAAATTCTCTAATTCGCTGTTAGAATTAATGACAACTGTTTGCCCGTTGGAATTAATGGCTGAAATCGGGTAATTGATGGCTACATAAGTGTTACTGCCTAAATTAGCTAGAAAATTAAACAAGTTACTGTTGCTCGTTATGGTAACAGTGTTGGCCAATTGGTTGTTACTGTCATAAATATTAATGGTAATCGGGTAAACCAAAGTGATGCAATCGATTTCATCAAAACCATCGTCTTCGCCACAATCATCAATCACATCGTCTAAATCATCCGCATCTTGTAAAACTTGGGATTGGAAATTCTGATAGATAATTGTAATCGGATAGACAAAGTTGACCAAATCATCATCATCTGAAAATTCATCAATAGCCGCTTGTACTATTTGGTAATCGGCTTCAGTAGTAACTGTGATTTGTTCACCGTTAACAATAACGGTTACCGGTAATTGCACGCTGAAACAACTTGAATTGTCCAAAACATTGTCAATAGAAGTTGGGTTTTGTGACGTTCTTGACAACAATCCGGCAATGGGTTCATTGACCACAAAACTCTCGGTATTGTCTTGAATAACGGTTTCTTCTTCTTTTTGGCAGCTGCCCAAAGAAAAAAACAGAACGCTGAAAATCAGGTATCGGATTGCTTTCATAAGACGATAATTGGGTTGATTTTGATAGTTAAACATGCATTTGTAAAATTACCCTACTTTAGTTGAAAAAAATAATTATTTTTACCAAAAGACCAAGTTATCAAATCGTATGTCAAAAGAGGAGTTATCAGGAATTTGCAAGGAACATATTTTTTCCGGCTTCTTTAAAAGCCATGCCAAGGCCTTGCGAAATTATCTCTACTACAAGTTTGGCAACGAAGACCAAGCGGAAGATGTCACCCAAGAAGCCTTTATCAAATTATGGCAAAATTGTGCCGATGTTCCTGTAGAGAAGGCGAAATCTTATGTTTATACCATTGCCAATAATGCTTCGCTGAATGTAATTGCCCATCAAAAAGTAGTGCTTAAGTATGCTAAAAATTCAGGCAAAAGCGAGAGCACGAATGAGAGTCCGGAATTCCTATTGGAAGAAGACCAATTCAAAACCAAGTTATTAACTGCCATTCAGAAGCTCAATGAAACCCAGCGTGTGGCTTTTTTGATGCACCGCATTGACGGAAAAAAATATGCTGAAATTGCTGCCGAACTAAACATTTCGGTAAAAGCCGTTGAAAAGCGCATCCATTTGGCCTTGTTAGAATTGCGCAAAGAGTTTGATCATTTTAAGTAGGGTAAAATAAACCGCAGTTGTTCTAGTACTGAAATGCAATAGATTATGGAAGAAAATTACAAATTAGCAAAATGGCTTTCGGGAGAAATGACCGACGATGAATTGGCTGCATTCCAAGCTGAGCCTGACTTTGCTATATATGATAAAATCAAAAAATACTCTTCTGAGTTGGAAACGCCGGCTTTTGACGAAGCAGTGGTTTTGTCTAAAATCACAGCATTGCCTAAGAAAGAAGTTAAAACCATAGCGCTTACCCAAAGCTGGTTCTTCAGAGTAGCCGCTGTGTTGGTAATCGGATTGGGATTATTGTTTACCTATCAAAACTTCGCCACTTCAACAGTATATGCCGAAAACGGTGCTTTAAACACTTTTACTTTACCCGATAATTCAGAAGTAGTTTTAAATTCGGGTTCCGAAATTCAATATAAAAAATGGAATTGGGACAACAACAGAGCGCTGAATCTGGAAGGAGAAGCCTATTTTAAAGTAGCCAAAGGAAAAAAATTTGAAGTCAATACTACTTTGGGAAAAGTAACTGTTCTCGGAACACAATTCAATGTCAAACAACGTGACAATCGATTTGATGTGACTTGCTATGAAGGCAAAGTAAAAGTAAATTACGAAGACCAAGAATTGATAATCACCAAAGGCATGAGCGTAGCCTTTGAAAACGGAAAAGCTATAGACATTCCGCAAAGCCTTGTGCAAAGCCCGGAATGGTTAAATAATGAGTTGGTTTTTTACCAAGCCAATTTAAAATCGATTGTAAGTGAATTTGAGCGACATTTTAATGTAACTTTGGAATTGAAATCAAATGGCAATTCACAATTATTCACCGGAACTGTTCCTGCTGAAAATATTGATACTGCCTTGCAAATTTTGTCTTCAAGCTACCATTTGAAACCTATTAAAGTGAGTAAAAACAAATTCATCTTAACAACGGTTGATGCAGAAAAATAGATTAGTCTATTCACTCCTTTTCTGTTTCTTTTCTTTGGCCTACAGTATGGCGCAAGGAGAAAAGAATGTCATGCCATTGAAGAACATTTTGGCGCAAATCAGTCAGCAACATGATATAAAATTCAGCTATATTGAAGATGAAATTGTGGTTTTTGCAGTAGTTGAACCCGACAAAAAATGGTCCTTGGACCAGAAGATTGAATACCTCAAAAAAGAAACCCAATTACAGTTCAAACGGGTTGCTCAAAAGTACTACACCATTTACAACAACCAAAAGCAAGACAAACCGCTTTGTGGTTTTTTGCTTGATGCCGATACCGAAAAAGGGATAGAAAATGCACTAATCAAAATAGACCAAACAAGCATAACCGTTTTTACCAATCAGGACGGTTATTTTGAATTGCCTAAAGTGTCTTCGGCTAAGATTTCGGTGCAACACCAAAGCTATCAATCTTTTGTAATTAATCCCGAAACCTTGTATGTCATCGATTGTCCGAAATTCAAGTTACAATCGGTTACACAATCGTTGGACGAAGTGGTTACCCAAAGGTATTTAGCCACGGGAATCAGCAAAAAAAGCGATGGTACTATTGAAGTTAAGCCCAAAAAATTCGGCATCCTTCCGGGACTGATTGAACCCGATGTTTTGCAAACCATGCAGCAAGTTCCGGGCATTATCAGCATAGACGAAACCATTTCCAATATCAATGTTCGCGGTGGCACACACGATCAAAATTTGTTTCTGTGGAATGGCATTCGAATGTTCCAAACCGGACATTTTTTTGGATTAATATCAGCGTTTAATCCTTCTTTGGCGCAAACCATCTCGATTACTAAAAACGGTAGTTCGGCTTTTTTTGGAGAAAGTGTTTCGAGTTTGGTTGATATATCCTCACGCACCAATACGGTAGAAAATACCAACAGCAGTTTTAGCACCAACCTCATCAGTGCCGAGTTTTATACCAAGCTCAAAGTTTCTGAAAATGCCAATCTTACCTTATCGGCCAGACGTTCGCTCACTGATTTTTTTAATTCTCCTACCTATCGAAATTACAGCAATCGGATATTTCAAAACACGGTAATTACCGATTTGAACACTAATGAAATAGTAGATTACCAAAGTGATGTGGATTTTTATTTTTATGATATCACGGCCCAATTTCAGCAAAAAATAGGCCGCAAAAACGAATTGAACATTGATGTAATTGCCATAGAAAACACCTTGCAATTCCAACAATCTTCTGCCGATTTGAGTAAAAACAGCGCCTTAGAACAAGAGAGTTTTGGCGGTACTGTTCAATGGAAAACGGTATGGAATTCTAAACACTTCACCGAATTTAAAGGCTATTTTTCGAGTTATGATTTAAATTCTTCTTTTGAAACCTTGGAGAGCAATCAGATTTTAGACCAAAAAAACCAAGTCCTTGACACCGGATTTCAAGTGCGAAATTCGAATGTGATTTCGGATAAGATTACCTTCAATACCGGTTACCAATTCAATGAAATAGGGATTACCAATTTTGATGAAATCAATTTGCCGTTTTTCTCCAGAACAATTACCAATGTCTTGCTGACACATGTTGGGATTGCCGAAGGCATCTTGGAAACCGAAAGCAAAAAAACTTTGCTCAAAACCGGTGTTCGTCTGAATTACTTTGACAAATTTGGTTTCTTTCTTTTGGAGCCGAGAGTGCAATTTAATCAAGCTTTGACTTCAAGCTTGCGATTGGAGATTTTGGGCGAACAAAAAAGCCAAACACTCTCGCAAATTATCGATTTACAACAAGATTTTTTGGGAGTAGAAAAAAGACGCTGGACATTGGCCAACAATTCGACCATACCGATTCAAAAAAGCAACCAGATTTCTTTGGGATTGAGTTTTAAAAAGAACAATTGGTTGCTTACGCTAGACAATTTTTATAAAAAAATTACCGGAATTACCAGCAGCAGTCAAGGTTTTCAAAACCAATTTGAATTGGAAAAAACAGTCGGCGATTATCAAGTTTTGGGAGCAGAGTTTTTGATTCAAAAATCCTTCAATCGATTTTATACTTGGTTGAGCTACTCTTACAACGACAATCAATATGACTTTGATGAATTGCTGAATACTTCGTTCCCTAACAATTATGAGATTAGTCATGCCGTTTCTTGGGCCGGAATTTATGAATGGAATAAATTGAAGTTGGCCTTGGGAGCCAAGTGGCATACCGGAAGACCGGTCACGACACCTACTTCCTTTACCGTTACCACAGCAAATCCTGAGATTGTTTACAATTCGCCCAACAATTCTAAATTGAAAGATTATTTTCAAATGAATTTTTCCGTTTCAAAAGATTGGAAATTGAATTCGAAACTGAGTTTGCAAACTGCCGCTTCAATTTTAAATTTATTGAATACCCAAAACAGTCTGAATCGTTTTTATCGGGTAAACACAACGGACAATTCGGTGGAAAGCGTGGATACTTATTCGCTTGAAATGACGCCTAATTTTAACGTAAAACTCAGTTTTTAAAATAAAAAAAGGCCGGAAAATTTCCGACCTTTACATTTTACATTCGCTCCGGAACGTCT
>NZ_CAMLRU010000091.1 GCF_946482535.1 uncultured Flavobacterium sp. | reverse complement strand
TCTAAACTTCTCATAGTAGCCTCACGTTTGTAGATGATGTTTCCGGTGTTAGCAACATTGTTAATTTGAACCAAACTAGCGCTGTTGTTGATTAAGAAAGTTCCCGATGGGGCTACATTTACCCAATCGGTAACGGTAAGGCTATTGTTTGTATTTATAGTTAATGTTGCTCCGTTTAAAACAGATAATGTTCCGGCAAAGGCGTTGTAATTGGTTCCCGAAATTAAAGGGTTGTTAGGAGTCACAGGAATGATTACACAATCACTACTGTTGGGAATGGCTGTGTTTGGAGTCCAGTTGTTTGGTTTATTCCAATCATTGTCAACCGAGCCGTTCCAAGCTTTACTTGCGCCGACAGTAACCGTAGTTTCATCGGTTAATTTTATGGTAGAACCACCACAAAGGGTATAAGTTACTTCTGCGGTGTAAGTTGTCGTGGTCGCTGGGCAAATGTTCAAGGTATTGGTGGTGCCAACTACCGTTCCGCTTGTTCCTGAGCCTTGGTACCATTTTATTGAAGCTATAGAAGTTCCCGACGGGGTGAATCTCCAAGCTTCATTGGTTGTGGTCCAATTGGTGTCTAATCCGTTGCGGTTTGGAGCTACTACAGCTTGGGTTCCGGTAGCATTTTGAATACCAATTATAGCATTTCCGTCGTTCCATGAACCACAAACATTTTTTTCTTCGATATAAACTTCAATGATATTTGTGTTTTCATATAATACAATCATGCCGGTATAAAGTTGGCTATTACAAGTGGAAGAAAACATTGGGATGTCATTCCATGAAGCTACTAATGCTCTGCAGCCGGAGGAAAGAGTGACTAATTCCCAACCAACTTCTCCGCCTTTACTAGGGTCGATATCATGGTAAACTCCAAAAATAGTATTCAAAAACAAAGTGTTATTCGGAAGGTTATTGGAAAACGACCATCCGCTGTAACCACCAGGTGAGTTATTGGTCAGGTCAAAAGTAATTGTCCCGTTTGAACCTATAAGACATTGGCTGTAATTGGTGCCGTAAAAACAGAAATTAAAAGGTAATGAGACGGCTGGAGACCAAACATCATCCACATTAATACTCACCGAGTTTTGTAAACAACTAAACTGGTAAGGAGGATTGTAAGTGATGGGTTGAACAGTGTAATTGGTGGTTTGATTTAATTGTAAATAAGTAGCTTCTAAGTTCACACAGGTTGAAGAAACACAGGCATTAATCGGACTAGGGTCAACGCCGTTTAATCCCAGGCCTCCGGCAAGTATTATCGGACAGTTTTCGCTAGTTCCTCCTGCTCCGTTACCGGCTGTACAAGGGATGTTTGAAGTTACGCAAATGGTAAAAGTGCCTTGACCGGAACTACTGCTGTAACTATATACTCGGATGTAATAGGTATTTCCAACGGTTAATCCGGTTAGAACCGTTGATTCGTTTGAGGAGATAGTATCATCAACACAATCCAAACTTACTAAAGAACCACAGCTTCCGCTAAAAGCTTGTATCACCGCATCTGACAAAGTGGTTGGTGTTACAGTTACCGTATGAGAATTTGTGGTAGCCACAAAACTATACCAAACATCATCGTCAGCAGTACCTGCACAACCCGATTGTGATTGAGAAGCACCTATTGTAGTGCCTGAGGTATTAGTAGCGCATGAGGTTGAAGGATTAACTGTTAAAGCAACGGCTCCAATACAATTGTCGTTGCTTGGAGGTGTTGCCGGACAGTTCAAAATGAAGCTTACATTACCCCCTAAAGAGCTCTCTGGGTCTAACAAAATATAGTATTGAACTCCGGCTGTTAAATTGAAGTAGGGACTATTTCCTGTACCCGAAATATCGTCAATGCAAGTCCAGTCCGTACCGTCACATTCCCATGATACCGGTTTGTATTGATAGTCTATGTATGCAAATGAACTAGTTTGTGAAATTGAATAATTTCCGGTTGTAGTTGGGGTGAAGATATAAATTTGCTCTCTTCCCGGAGTGGTCCAGCCACAAGCAGAATTTCCGTAGGCCCCGGTTCCGGCAGCTATAGTAGTATTTATTGTTGATCCACAAGCTGCAATATTCTGAACCGAAGCACAAGGATTAAAAGGTGTTGTACAAGTTCTGGAAATGGTAAATGTTCCTGTAGTAGTGTCGCCAGATAACCAATAGGCCACATACACGTAGTAAGTAACTCCTGGAGTTGTAATGAAGCTATAGGTTTCTGTTCCGTTTATTGCTGAATCTTGGCAGGTAATGTTGCTTAATGAACCGCATGAACCGCTTGAGATTGACAATTCAGCATCGAAACTGGTAGTGGTAACCGATATAGTGTTTAAGTTTCCGTCGCCGGTGAAGGTGTACCATTTTCCATAATTGCTCATGCTACAGCCTGTGTTGTGAGCATAATTTGTACTACCTACCGTAGTTCCTGCCTGATTACTTGTGCCGCAATTTAAAACAGTTGCGCTTGAACATGGATTGGCCGCCAAAGTAGTTACAGAACCTGTAACATAAGCACTGTTACAACCATTGCCGGCTAAAATTCTATAGTAATAGGTTGTACCTGCGTTTAGTCCGGATATGTTTAATGTTGTTGTCGGAGCGTTTATGCTAAAAGGTGCCCCTGATATGTTATTGGTAAAACTTGCGTCAGTGGTGATTTGAACGCTATAAGTTACAGCGTTTGCCGAACCACCGGTTGGTGCCGCCCAATTCAAAGTAAATCCACCCGAAGTTACACCAGTAGAAGTGACAGCGTTTGGTACTGCCGGACAAGTTACAGCATTGCCGGTTAAAGATCCGCCGCTGTAGTAAACCGGTCCGCCGGTACATGAGGTGTTATTGTAAGCATAAATGAAATAATAATATTGAGTATTTCCGGTTAAGCCACTATCCGATATGGTTGTTGAGTTTCCTGATTGTATAAAGGTCAAACCCGTTCCTAGTGTTGCAATATTGGCTGCCGAATAAATTGTCCCGTCAACAGGTTGGGATGGAGGGGTATTGGTTAAAGAACGTATTACTAAATAGCCATTAGCTGTCCCTGAAAAAGAGGTTGCGATTGAGTTTGCAGTTACCGTTCCTAAAGTAAATCCCGAAGCTTGAGAGGTAGGTGCTACACAAGGGGAAGTGGCCGTAACACATAGGCTGTTCAACGTCATGTTGTTTGAGCCTACATTAACTACTTTGATATAATAGATGCCATTGCTTAAAGTTTGATTTATGCTTTCAATTTGTGCGCCATTCGTATTGGTTGCATTGGCACAATTAATTTGAGATAAACCCGTGCAAGAAGCGGAGGAAGAAATTAATTGTAAAAAGAGATTTCTATTACCGGCATCTGCAGTGATAGTAACGTTTTGAGGGCCACTTGAGACGGTAAAAGTATACCATCCTTCTTTGGCAAAAACACCTGCGCAAGTTCCGATGTTGGGAGCGTCTTGAGTCCCATCATTTATGGTGGCGCTTGCGGCACAAGTTCCGTTAATGGTTATAGTTGTGGCATTTGAGCAACCGGTTCCTTGGGCATAAATAGAGCCTTTAAATAGGCAGCAAAGTAGAAAGAAACAGGTTAAAATGAACCTTTCGGGGGTTTTATTATGTTGTTTTATAGCGTAATATTGCCTCATTAATTGTTTTTGTGTAATTTTTATTGTGAATTATTATAAACTTTAACTAATAGTTTGTTTTATTTTTTGTTAAAGTAAAAATATATTGAAAAAATATTTTTTTGTCATTTTTGAGAGAGTTTCTTAACACTTTTAGATTAAGTGCATTTAATTTTCGACCAATGATATAAATCAAATCTGTAAAAGAAAGAATTAGCTTATTTTTTTTGAAAAAATTATTGAGCTTTTGTTTTTCTGTCATATGATTTATCAGGAAGTCAAACAAAATTTGATTTTGTAGGGGATTAAAGAAAACTTTAAGAAAAAAGTTATACCTTAGCGATGGTTGCTGCTTGTTTATGAAGCGTTTAAGTAATGTGATTATGAAGAAAGTGTTTTGTTTAGGGGTTTTAATGATTGGTTTTTCATCGGTGGCCCAACTCTATGTTAGTCCGAATAGCTATGTCTTTGTTAAGAATCAATTCGTCTTTGTAAACCAAGATCTGAATTTAGAAAGTAACGGTAATTTCTTTTTGAGAAATGAAGGGCAACTTTTACAAGGAACCACAGGATTGTCAACCAATAAGGGACAAGGGAACTTGTCTGTTTTGCAAGAAGGAACCTCTGATAATTTTGATTACAATTATTGGTGTTCACCGGTTGGGAATCCTTCAAATACCTTAGGAAATGAGAACTTCGGGATCACCATGCTTCACGTTCCCACAACGGTAATCAATAGCAGTCCGGCTACAATGTTGTCGACCAGCTATGACGGAGTTTCCGGTAATGGTTCGCTTTCTATTGCCACATATTGGATATGGAAATTTTTAGCCGGAGCCGATTATTCTGAGTGGATACAATCGGCGGATAATACTGATATTGGTGCCGGACAAGGATTTACCATGAAAGGAACCAGTGGTACCGATAATACGAATATCGGAGAAACAGTTGTGAACAATCCGGGTAGTGCGCAGCGTTATGATTTCAGGGGTAAGCCCAATGATGGTAATATTACAGTAAATGTGGCTCCGGATAATTTAACGTTAACCGGTAATCCCTATCCTTCTGCTTTGCATGTTAATGCTTTTTTACTGGATTCCAGCAATACAGACTGTAGCGGAATTGCTTATTATTGGGAACAAGATAAAACTATAAACTCACATCTTTTGATGGCTTATCGCGGAGGATACGGGACTTATGCACCCATTAGTACGAGTCCTACGGAATATGGGATTTATGTGCCTGCTACTTTCGATTCTTACAATATTGACGGAACAATAAATACCGTTGGAGCTTCTTCCGGCTTAAGTATTCAAAGAAAATATGCACCAATCGGGCAGGGTTTTATGGTTAAAGGAAAAGCCAGCGGAAGTCCGGTTGCAGTGACATTGAAAAATAGTCACCGAGAGTTTTACAAAGAATCAGATGTTTATTCTCAATTTGAAAGAAATGTCAATAATCAGGAGGAATCTACCCAAAATGCGGCTGCCAATCAAAATGCGCAAATCCGTTTGAATACCATCATGAACAATCAGTTTACCCGACAAATTGCATTGGTGTTTTTACCAACAGCAACTGATGGAATCGATAGGGGAATTGATGCCAAATCTCCGGTTGAGGAAACCATACCCAACGATGTGTATTTCTTTTTAGACAATAGCAAATATGTGATTCAAGGACTTGCTTTTGATGAAAATAAAAGAATACCGGTAGGAATCAAATCAACAGACAATGCCACCTTTAAATTCGATGCTTCAATTGTTGCCAATTTTGATGCTTCACAGCCCATCTTTATGTATGATGCTCAAAATAACAGTTATCACGATATAAAAAACAGTACCTATGAAGTGGTGTTGCCAACCGGAGTTTATAACAATCGTTTTGAGATTACATTCAAAGATGCCGGTTTAAGTGATGCAGATAATATCAAATCAGAATTGATTCTTTCTCAAAATGAAACCACTCAAATGTTAACAGTATCTAATCCGAATTCATTAGATTTAAAATCGGTAAAACTTTATGATATCACCGGGAAACAAATTTTTGAAAAGCAACAATTAGGGATTCAGGATAGTTATCAGTTTTCAACGGCAGGAATAGCAGAAGCGGTTTATTTGGTGGAAATAGTAACCAATGATAACAGAAAATTGGCCCAAAAAATCATAGTTTCCAATCATTAAAAAATTACAAAAGCGATTTTAAAATCGCTTTTTTTATGTCAAGACTCCGCGGTTTCGTACCTTTGTAAAAAGCCCTTTTTTGGAGAGTATTAATCAAAAAATAGCCATTGAAAACTCCGATATCTCGCTTTATATTAAGCGTGAAGATTTGTTGCATCCCTATATTTCCGGAAATAAATACAGAAAACTGAAATACAATTTGGCCCAAGCCAAAAAAGAAAATAAACCTACTTTACTAACATTCGGAGGCGCTTTTTCCAATCATATTTTAGCCGTTGCAGCAGCCGGAAAAGAAATGGGTTTTCAAACCATTGGCGTCATTAGAGGTGAAGAATTACAAGATAAGATTTTTGAAAATCCTACTTTGCAAAAGGCACAAGACTTCGGAATGGTTTTTGAGTTTGTTTCCAGAGCGGTTTACAGGGATAAAAACAATACTGATTTTATTAAAACGCTGGAAGATAAATTTGGCGATTTTTACCTCTTACCCGAAGGCGGAACCAATGATTTGGCCATAAAAGGATGCGAAGAAATTTTGAATCCAACCGATGAAACCTTTGATTATATCTGCTGTGCGGTAGGAACCGGAGGAACCATTTCGGGGATTATCAATTGTTCAAAAAGTAGTCAACAAGTTTTGGGATTTCCGGCACTTAAAGGCGATTTTTTAAAGGAAGATATTTGTAAATTTGTTCAGAATCAAAATTGGGAATTGGTTTCGGAGTATCATTTTGGTGGTTATGCCAAAGTTACCGAGGAGTTGGTTCTTTTTATAAATGATTTTTATCAAAAATACCAAATTCCGTTAGACCCGATTTATACCGGGAAAATGATGTATGGTGTTTTTGATTGGATTAAAAAAAAGAAGTTTCCCAAAGATTCCAAGATACTGCTCATTCACACCGGCGGTTTGCAAGGAATAGCAGGAATGAATCAATTGTTAAAACAGAAAAACCAAATCGAAATAATAACCTATGATTAAGAAACTTTTTTTATTGTTAGTAATGATTTTTGTTGCCGGATGCGGTACTAATCAATCAGTAGTAAGAACCTCCAAATCAGACCCGAGAAAAGATACTACTCCGGTTGCTCAGAGGGTTAAAAAACCAATTTACAGACCCAATCAGCCCAAAAAAACAGAAACTGTAGCCCAAAAAACTAACCCTGCAACAACACCAAACAATGCCGGTTCAACAGAAATTTTAGAAGCTACCACTCGAGTGAAGGTTACTACTGAAATGGTTTTGGCTTATATTGATCAATACAAAAGTATAGCCAAAGAGAATATGGTTAAAACCGGAATTCCGGCCAGTATTACTTTAGGACAAGCCATCTTGGAATCCGGAGCAGGAACCGGACCGTTGAGTATGCAGGCCAACAATCATTTCGGAATCAAATGCCATAAAGAATGGACAGGTCCAAGTATTCGCTACACGGATGACGAAGAAAATGAATGTTTCAGAAAATATGATGATCCCAGTGGTTCTTTCCGAGATCATTCTTATTTTTTAACCAGCCGACCAAGGTATGCAGAGCTTTTTCAATTCGGGAAAGACGATTATAAAAGTTGGGCTTACGGTTTAAAAGCCGCGGGTTATGCTACAGATCCTAAATATCCTGAAAAGCTTATCGGATTGATTGAGCGTTACCAATTGGGGAAATATGATGCCGAAGTACTCGGTAAAACGTATACTCCGGTGATTGCTAAAAAAGAAATTGTATATGCTGATGATGTTCAAAAATATACGGTTGTTAAAGGCGATACACTGTATTCCCTTTCTAAGAAATTTAATATTTCAATTGAAGAGTTAAAAAGGAAAAATAATTTAACAGATAATTCCCTGTCTTTGGGTCAAACAATTATAGTTAAATAGAAAAAATAAATAAAAAGCATGATTTATCAAAGAAGCAGTCAACTGTTTGTTGAAGCTGAAAAAGTAATACCGGGCGGTGTAAATTCTCCGGTAAGAGCCTTTAAAGGAGTTGGCGGGACGCCTATTTTTGCTAAAAGCGCCAAAGGTGCTTATTTGTATGACGAAGATGACAACCGATTAATTGATTACATCAATTCTTGGGGACCAATGATTTTAGGCCATGCTTTCCAACCGGTGGTGGATGCTGTGATTGCCAAAGCCCAACAAGGAACTTCCTTTGGAATGCCAACCGAATTAGAAACTAAAATAGCCCAATTGGCCATTTCAATGGTGCCGAATATTGACAAAATTCGTTTTGTAAATTCGGGTACTGAAGCTTGTATGAGCGCTATTCGATTGGCCAGAGGCTACACCAAAAGAGATAAAATCATAAAGTTTTCGGGTTGTTATCACGGTCATTCGGATTCTTTTTTAATTGCTGCCGGTAGTGGTTTGAGCACCTTTGGCGTGCCCAATAGTCCGGGAGTTACCCAAGGAACTGCCAAAGATACTTTGTTGGCCAATTACAATGATATTGAAAATGTTAAGGCTTTATTCGAAGCTAATAAAAATGAAATTGCGGCTATTATAATTGAGCCTGTAGCCGGAAATATGGGATGTGTTCCGCCAAAAGACGGTTTTTTGCAATCGCTTCGGGAAGTTTGTGACGCCAATGCCGCCTTATTGATTTTTGACGAAGTAATGACCGGATTCCGTTTGGCTAAAGGCGGAGCGCAAGAATTGTATGGTGTAACGGCTGATATTGTTTGCTTCGGAAAAGTTATTGGTGGCGGATTGCCTGTTGGTGCCTTTGCCGCACGCAATGAGATTATGAATTATCTGGCGCCACTTGGTCCGGTATACCAAGCCGGAACTTTATCGGGAAATCCGCTGGCGATGGCTGCGGGATTAGCCATGTTAGAAACACTAAACAACGATGCTGATATTTTTAAAAGACTGGAAGAAAAAACAGCTTATTTGCACCAAGGAATTGAGCAGGTGTTAAAAGCAAACAACATTGTGTTTACCATCAATAGAGTAGGTTCTATGATTTCGGTTCATTTTGATGCGAATCCTGTAGTTGATTTTCAAACTGCCAAAAACGGAGACAACGATACATTTAAGAAATTTTTTCACGGCATGTTAAATCAAGGAGTCTATATTGCACCATCTGCATACGAAACTTGGTTTATCACTGATGCCCTAACTTATGAGGATTTAGATTTCACTATTAATGCTGTTGATAGGGTTTCTAAAACACTCTAAAATAAAAAAGTCCTTTCGGTTAGAAAGGACTTTTTTATTTATGTAATGAAATTAGTTAATTAACTTTTTCAACAAATCCGGATTTTTTTCCAATTTTTCCATTTGGGCACCATCCAGAGTAGCTCTGATTTTTGCTTCAATAACTTTGCTCACTTCGATTTTTCTTTCGGCACTAAGCGTTGTATCTTCAAGAATTCTGTGCTTTTGTTCAAAAAGTCTGTAAAAATCATCATTTTGAGTTGCGCTCAATCCTAAGAATTGGGTTAACTCAGCCGCTTCTTTTTTTCCTTTTTCTGTAGCGGTTAATTCTTTCTTGTCTTGTGCATTGGCATTTATTGAAAATGCTAACATTAATGTTAAAGCAGCAATTAATTTTTTCATTTTATAGATTTTTAGAGGAATAATAACTCCAAAACTAAATTATTTTGATGAAATCTCAAAATTTATTTCCTATTATTATTCTTTAATAGGCTCTAAATCACTTTTTCCTCTTCTCTCCATTACTCTTTCTTTCATTTTGGATTTATTTTCTTCTCGGCTTTTTTCCCATTTAGAGAATTGATCCGGCGTTAGAATTTTTTTCATATCGGCAGCAAAAGCAGCTTGTTGTTCTTTGTGTTCGGCTATTCGCTCGTTTTTGTTTTGCTCTTTCTTCTTCTTCATTTCGGCAATTTTGGCTTCTCTTTTTTCAACTTCCTTGGTAACTAAGATGCGAATTTCTTTTACCTGAGTTTCATTTAGGTCCAAATCTTTAGTCATTCTTTTTACCTGAAAATCAACTTTTTGTTCTGTAGTTAATTTTTTGGCTTCTGCTTTTGGTGCTTTTTTTTCTTGAGCCATTGCTGTGATACCCACAAACAATAACATGGCTAATAATACTTTTTTCATTGATAGTTATTTTTAAAATTATACCCTTATGACCTTTCAATGTAAGAAAGGTTTAAACCTTAACAAAATTTTACAAAACGCTAAAAAAAATGAGCGGATTAATTCAAAACCACCGTTTTATTATCGCCTTCAACGACTACTTTGGTTAATCCGTGTTTGGCCAATCCTTTCATGGCAGCATCCCATTTTTTACCGCTGAGTTGTGACTTTTCTTTGAGTTGTGCCAAGTCTTGATTGTTCTCGGCTTTTAAGAGTGCTACAATTAATTTTTCTTCTTCCGACAAATCCAATTGTTTTTTCTCCGGACGCATTTGCGGGAAGAAAAGCACTTCTTGAATCGAAGCATTGTTAGTTAAAAACATAATCAATCGGTCCATACCAATTCCCATTCCTGAAGTTGGCGGCATGCCGTATTCTAAAGCTCTTAAAAAGTCATTGTCTATAAACTGAGTAGCTTCGTCATCACCTCGCTCGGCTAATTTCAATTGGGCTTCAAAACGCTCTCTTTGGTCAATCGGGTCATTCAATTCAGAATAGGCATTAGCAATTTCTTTTCCGCAAACCATCAACTCAAAACGTTCAGTTAATTCCGGGTTGTCTCGGTGTTCTTTACAAAGCGGAGACATTTCCTTCGGATAATCTGTAATGAATGTAGGTTGAATAAAATTGCCTTCACATTTGGCCCCGAAAATCTCATCGATTAATTTGCCTTTCCCCATGGTTTCGTTT
>NZ_CAMLRU010000090.1 GCF_946482535.1 uncultured Flavobacterium sp. | reverse complement strand
AAGACCAGACCGCTTGATTTCGGGATGGATTATGAAAAACTAGCATTGGCAACAGATAACTATGTAGCTGCAGATATTGAATTAATTGTAAATGACGCTTCTCGTTACGCTCTAAAAAGTAAAAGCAGGATAAGCATGCAAGTTTTAGAGGATATTATTAAAAAAACTAAACCATCAGTTTCAGAAGCTGAATTAAAAAAATATGACGACCTTAATAATAAATTATTAGGGATAAAAAAGGAAGATAAGAAGAACAATAATAACGATAGACCAAGAATTGGTTTCAAATAATTGTAATTATGCAGAAAATACCTTTTGACAAATTATTACTTAAGACAGCATTTTGCTGTATGGCATCAGATGGTGATATCGACAAAAAAGAAGTTAAAGCAATTCAAAAATTATGTATTGAATCACCATTATTTCAGGAATTTGATTTTAATACTGAAATAAATAAACTATTAGATAAATTAAACAATGATGGAAAAGGCTTTCTTAATTATTATTTTAATTTACTAAATGAAGCAAAACTATCAGATAACGAAGAACTCGAAATATTAAAATTTGCGGTCAATACTATTCATGCCGATGAAAAAGTAGAATATTCAGAAATCAAATTTTTCAAGGCAATAAAAAAATGTTTAGCTGTAAGTGATGGGATTATCATAGAAAATTTTCCGGAAATGGAAATGTTTTTAGGCGATGATATTGAAGAGGATAATCTATTAGATTCGTTGGTGGGAAACTATTTTAATTCAGTTGAAATACCTAAATTTTCAAATATTAATATGAACGATTTAGAGAAAAATGAATGAAGCAATTAAAATAATATTATCACTGTTACTCTTCCTATGCCTTGCAGACATGCCTTATGGCTATTACCAATTGGTTCGATTATTAGGATTAGTTGGCTTTGCAATTTTAGCCTATTATGCTCGCGAAGAAGAGCGTCAAACCGAAATGATTATTTACGTTGGACTTGTTTTACTTTTTCAACCTTTTATTAAAATTGCATTGGGTAGATCGTTATGGAATTTAGTAGATTTGATTGTAGGTATAAGTCTATTAGTATCTCTTATCTTTGACAAAACCAATAAACAGAATAAATGATCACAAGAAAGAGTTTACTTCTTTTACTTTTTCTATTCCAGTTTAGTGTCAACGCCCAAGTAAAAATCCTTTCATGGAACGTTGAAAACCTCGGCAATTCTAAATCAGATAGCATTATAAATTATATAGCCAATACGGTTAAAAATTATGATATTGTTGCTTTGCAAGAAGTAGTCGCCGGTTATGGTGGTGCTCAAGCGGTGGCAAAATTAGCAGATGAACTTAATAGAAAAGGAGCAAAGTGGGATTATGCTGTAAGTAACCCTACCAGCAGTTCGGCTTATAAAACGGAACGCTATGCTTTTCTTTGGAAAACTTCCAGAGTAAGACTAGTTAATAAACCTTGGTTGGAAAAACAGTACGGACTCCTAATCGATCGTGAACCATATTATGCCACTTTTGAGTATAATAAAAAGCAATTTACTTTAGCTAATTTTCATGCTATTACCAAAAGCAAACAACCAGAAACCGAAATCAAACATTTCAAAAACTTACCGGCACAATATCCAAATTTGAATATTGTTTTTTTGGGAGATTTCAATTGTCCGCAAACGCATACGGTTTTTAATCCTTTGAAAAAAATGGGGTACAAACCGGTTTTTGAAAACCAAAAAACATCACTTAAAAAGTCTTGCCAACAAAACAATTGTCTCTCTAATGAGTTTGACAACATTTTTTACAACAGCAATGCAATAGTAATTAATAATCCCAAAGCAATTCACTTCTACAAAGATTTTGAAGATTTTGCAAAAGCAAGAGAGATTTCAGATCATATTCCTTTAACCGTAGAATTAGAATTCAAATAAAAAACAAATCATGATGAAACCTTTACTTAAATTTCTTCAAATAGTACTTACAGTTGCAATGCTTAGTTTTAATAGTTGCAAACAAAAGGAAGTTCAGCAAGAGCCCCAAAACTTTGCACCAGCTAACACGGAAGATTTAACTCAAGATGAAATAGAAACCCTTCATGTCGACTCTACTTATAAATATGAATACAGAACAGGAACTAGTGGTGATTACGGTTATAATTATGATGTTTCGGGCTTTGATGTTGATGGAAACGAAGTGACCGGTAACGTCAGTATGGAAGATAAATACGGAACAGGTACTATAACAAATTCAGAAGGGGAAGAAGTTGAGGTTGATGTTGAATGGATTGGTAAAGGAGAATTAAGAGCTACTGATAGTGATGGGAATGAATATGAACTAACGGTTTATTAAAAATCGCTATCTTTATAAAACTTTAAAATGTCGTCCAATGAAAAGATTCACCTTGTTATTTATGGTCTTTTTGGCAACTACATTAGTTGCCAATGCCCAAAAAATCTATAAAACACCTTCAGGAGCGAAGTATCATTTGGGCAGTTGCAGAATGGTGCAAAATGTTTCTGAGGAAATTTCTTTTGAAAGAGCGGCCGAACTTGGTTTGCAACCTTGTAAAATATGTAAGCCTCAAGATTATACAGCTTTGGGTATTACTTCTCAAAAAAATAATGCTCGAGGTCAATCGCAAACAGTTCAGTGCAAAGGGACTACCAAGAAAGGAACCCGTTGTAAACACATGACTAGTATTGCCAATGGGTATTGCTTTCAACACAATCCTGATAGATAATCCGATGGCGTGGTAATATTATTAAATTCAAAAAAGTTGTTGCAATTTTGCAAAGGGTTATTTGCGTTGCTTATAACTCGATTTGTTTTTTTACTTTTCCATACAATCTCTTTTAAAGTTTTAAGTTAAATTGCTTCCGTTTTCAAAGAGACAAAATACTTCTAAGAATTGTGTATTTTACTTAACCTTTGCAAACATTAAGTTGCAAATGTCACCCTTAAACAGACCAAAGAAAAGTTTAGTTTTGTGTGATTGGTAAAATCAATCCAAAAAACTGGAATAATCCTCCGGTAATACTGCATCAATATCTCTTAAATATTTGTCTAACGCATCCATGGTATTGTGACCTGTTATCAGCATCAGTTTACTCTTAGCTTCAAAAGGTGTCATTTGTTTTGCAAATTCATTGTAGAGCTTTGTAATGAATGTGTGTCTAAAACTGTATAAGCCATAATCGCTTCCAAGTTTAAAATGGTCTTTCACCTTTTTAAATCGTTTGGAAAAATAATCTCTTTTATCGGTTTCAGATGTTTCCCATTCACCGCCAATTGCAAAAGGAGTAAACAAGTAATGATTTTTGTCCATTTTAGATAAATCCGGTAAATCATTAATTAAAATCTCAGGAATGATTTTGGTTTTCACCGGACTGTTTTTAGCTCTCACATATAGCTTTCTGTCCACCAAATCTAAATCGCCAACTCGCAATCGGCACACTTCAATAGGTCTGAGATAATTATAGGATATAAATTTTACAAACAGCAAAAGAATTTTATCATTCTCTTCCATATACTTGTAAATGTCGGTTTGCAAAGTATTGCTATAAGTTTTGTTTCTCTCTGGAGTAGCCTTTAAAACATTTATCTTTTTGATAAAGTTTTCTTTTATGATTTCGTTATCCTCTAATACCTGAAACAAAGAACTCAAATCAACACGGGTATTATTGCGTGTTCTTGGACTTGTATTCTCAAGGACTTCATTCAGGTAAGCAATGACTGTTTTTTTTGTAATTGCAACAACAGGTTTGTCGCCACTGATATTTTTTGAGTCTAACCACTTTTCAAAACGTTTGATATTGCTGCTAAAACTAGGAAACGATGTTTTACTTAAAACACTTTGCTTTATTTTAAGGGCTAGTTCAATAGCCTCTTTAATCAAAACTTCTTTTGCAAAAGTAACCTCCCCTTTTTGCAACGCTTCTTTTGCAACATTGTTGTTTTGGGTTTTTGCATCATTCTCCTCATAAGGATTCATTCCTTTTTCCAGTAATGCCTGTAGGCTTTTACGATAAGCATTTAAAATTTCATATCGCTCGGCTTTGGTTTTGAAAGTATTTGCAACACCATAAATGGGAGTCTGTTTAGTGAGCAACCCTGTTGTTGGATTTCGGAAAGAGAAATACACATACCAACGCTTGGTTAAATCACCATTGGCATCATAGATTTTTGGGATAGAATAATTTTTCTTGGCTGTCAAATCGTATGCATTTCTGTATTCATCTAGTAAATGTACGGTAATTTTTAGCATAAAAAAAACGGTTTAGAATGCACTAAACCGTTTGTTTTTGAGTCAATTACTCTTCGTAGCGGGAACAGGACTCGAACCTGTGACCTTCGGGTTATGAGCCCGACGAGCTGCCTACTGCTCTATCCCGCGATGTTTCGAGTGCAAATATACAACGAATATCAACAAATGCAACAAAAAAGGTAAAAAATCTTTATTTCCTCTATTGAACTGATATGACTACCTTTGCAAAAAATAAATCAGATTAGATGTCGCATAAAGCAGGATTCGTCAATATTATCGGAAACCCAAACGTTGGAAAATCAACCCTAATGAATGCCTTTGTTGGAGAAAGATTATCCATTATCACTTCCAAAGCACAAACTACCAGACACAGAATTTTAGGGATTGTGAATGGCGATGATTTTCAAGTCGTTTTATCTGATACACCGGGAATCATCAAACCTGCCTATGAAATGCAAAAGTCGATGATGGACTTTGTGAAGTCGGCTTTTGAAGATGCAGATGTACTGATTTATATGGTGGAAATAGGCGAGAAGGAACTCAAAGATGAAGACTTTTTCAATAAAATCATCCATTCTAAAATTCCGGTGTTGTTGCTTTTGAATAAAATTGACAAATCCAACCAAGAACAGTTAGAGGAACAAATCGATTTGTGGAAGGCTAAGGTTCCGAATGCTG
Organism: uncultured Flavobacterium sp.; assembly: GCF_946482535.1. The sequence continues at coordinate 5,742 of NZ_CAMLRU010000090.1, read as the reverse complement.
AGATTTTCCCGATTTCAGCTTTAGAGAATTTCAATGTAAAAGAAGTTTTTGCCCGAATTTTAGATTTGCTTCCGGCATCACCGCCTTATTATCCGAAAGATGCTTTAACTGATAAGCCGGAACGTTTTTTTGTTAATGAAACCATTCGTGAAAAAATCTTATTAAACTACGATAAAGAAATTCCATATGCGGTAGAAATCGAAACGGAAGAATTTTTAGAAGATGATAAAATTATCAGAATCCGCTCAGTAATCATGGTGGAACGCGATACCCAAAAAGGAATCATCATAGGTCACAAAGGCGCCGCTTTAAAAAAAGTCGGAATGCAAGCTCGTGAAGATTTAGAACAGTTTTTCGGTAAGCAAATCCATATCGAACTGTATGTGAAAGTCAATAAAGATTGGAGAAGTAATGCTTACCAATTGCGTCGTTTTGGTTACAACCAAAAATAATTATTCTTTAATCACGTCTAAAAATATGGCTTCAAGTTCATCGGTTTGTGAATGGCCTTTTTCTCGAATCTGACGCGCAATGACATAGAGTAAAAACCAAACGATTACCATAATAAACATCACAATAAAATCCATAAGCATCGGTTCATTGAGCGTGTAATTGGAATAAGCAAACATCCCGAAAAGGGTAAAAACGCCGGCTACTACAAAATGCAAAAACATAAACATCGTCCACAAAGTTTGGTCGGGACCAAATAAGCCTCGTATGTGCGTTGCATTTTTTTCATCGCCTTCTTTTTCTTCCAATTCAATGCTCAAATGAGGTGACCAATAATGTCTCTTTTCAGCCGAGAAAGTAAACTGAATATGATTGTTTCTTACCTTCATTACAAAGTCGGTCGAGCTGTTTTTTTGTCGGTAGTTTACAAATTTCTCTCTGACTACCGCAATGTTTTGTTCGATGTCTTTAAAAAATCTTGGGCGAAGTCTAACTTCATGTTGCGTGTCCATAAAAACGGTTTATTGGTGGTTAAAAGCATACTAAAAATAATAAAATAATTGAATTTGTGCTCTTTAATACTACCTTTGCACCATATTTAAAATGATTATGAACAATATTGTAGCCATAGTCGGAAGACCAAACGTAGGGAAATCGACTTTTTTTAACCGTTTAATCAAAAGAAGAGAAGCCATTGTTGACTCTGTCAGCGGGGTAACTCGTGACAGAAATTACGGTAAAAGCGAATGGAATGGGAAAGAGTTTTCAGTAATTGATACCGGTGGTTACATTAAAGGTTCCGATGACATTTTTGAAGGAGAAATTCGCCGTCAAGTTGAGTTGGCGATTGATGAGGCCGATGCCATTATTTTTGTAGTCGATGTAGAAGAAGGCATTACGCCTATGGATGCCGAGGTGGCCAAGCTTTTAAGAAAAGTGACTAAGCCAATTCTTTTGGCAGTAAATAAAGTAGACAACGCCATGCGTGAAAAAGACGCTGTGGAGTTCTATAATTTAGGCTTAGGCGAATATTATACTATTGCCAGTATCAGCGGAAGCGGTACAGGAGAATTGTTAGACAAATTAGTAGAAGTTTTACCCGAATTGCCTGAAGTGACCGAAGAAGAGGAACAACTGCCAAGATTTTGTGTGGTAGGTCGTCCCAATGCCGGAAAGTCATCTTTTATCAACGCTTTAATTGGTGAAGACCGATTTGTTGTTACAGACATCGCCGGAACTACACGTGATTCAATTGATACCCGATACAATCGTTTTGGTTTCGAATTTAATTTGGTAGATACTGCCGGAATCCGAAGAAAAGCCAAAGTAAAAGAAGACTTAGAATTTTATTCCGTAATGCGTTCCGTTCGCGCCATTGAACATTCAGATGTTTGTATTCTTTTAATCGATGCCACACGAGGTTTTGAAGGTCAAGATCAGAGTATTTTTTGGCTGGCCGAAAAGAATAGAAAAGGGATTGTCATCTTAGTCAACAAATGGGATTTGGTTGAAAAAGATACCATGTCAACCCGTGATTACGAAAACAAAATCCGAGAAGAATTGCAGCCGTTTACCGATGTGCCGATTATTTTTACTTCAGCCTTGACCAAACAACGTTTGTTAAAAGCTTTAGAAGCAACGGTAAAAGTTTACGAAAACAGAAAGCAACGCATCCCAACTTCAAAGTTCAATGATTATATGTTGAAATTAATCGAGGCTTATCCGCCGCCGGCTTTGAAAGGTAAATATGTGAAGATTAAATATTGTATGCAGTTGCCGACACCAACGCCTCAGTTTGTATTTTTTGCCAATTTACCGCAATATGTAAAAGAACCATACAAACGTTTCTTGGAAAATAAAATCCGTGAAAACTGGGATTTTTCGGGTGTGCCGATTGATATCTACATCAGAGAAAAGTAACAATGCAAGTGTATTCAGTTGCTACTTCTAAATTAGCACAATCTGAAAATGTTAAATATTTCGTAAGAAATTTTCACCTTACACACTAAAATAAGAATTTAGCCGTTATTATTGTTTCTAACCTAATAACCGCTAAATTTTTTTATGCCAAAATCTCTCTGCTTATTTTTAGCTCTTTTTATTTCTTCTCTTTCATTTGCACAATCTACCATTACCCTTAAAGGGAAAGTAATCGACGAAAATACCAAATTACCCATTGAGTCAGCTACTGTTTATCTGACAGCTGTCAAAGATTCTGCGGTGGTGGATTATACCATTACCAACAAAACCGGAAACTTTAATTTCAAAATAAAAAAATCGGACAAACCGGTTTTACTAAAAGTTTCTTACATCAGTTATCAGGATTTTAAAGAAGAAAAAGTGTCTTTGGATGCCGATAAAGATTTCGGAACCATTGGCTTGAAAGAAGCGGTCAATGCCTTGAATGAGGTGGTTATTAAATCTGAAATTCCTCCAATCAGAATTAAAAAAGATACTTTAGAATTCAATGCGGCCTCGTTTAAAGTGGGTGCCGATGCCAATGTGGAAGCGTTATTGAAGCAATTACCCGGAGTAGAAATCACACCCGAAGGTAAAATCACTGTGAATGGTAAGGAAGTCAATAATATTTTGGTCAACGGAAAACCTTTCTTTGGCAAAGACGGTAAAATTGCCACGCAAAATCTTCCGGCAGAAATTATAGACAAAGTACAGGTAGTAGATACCAAAACAAAATCGGAAGAAATATCGGGAGAAGCCTCCAGTTCTCAGGAGAAAACCATCAATTTAACCATACAAGAAGACAAAAATAAAGGTCTTTTCGGGAAAGTTGTGGCCGGACATGGTTCTGACAAACGATATGAATCCAGTTTACTTTTGAATTATTTCAAGGGTGAAAGAAAAATCAGTGTCTTGGCTTCCTCAAATAACATCAATTCCGTTGGTTTTTCAATGGATGAAATCTTCGATAATATGGGCGGAGGAAGAAACCGTTCGGTTTATTACAATGGTGATGACGGTTCTTTCGGAATCAACAATATGTCGTTTGGCGGAAACAATCGAGGAATTACCAAATCGGCTTTGGTAGGGATTAATTATCAGGATCAATGGTTTAAAAAACTGGACCAAAGCGGCAGTTATTATTTTACCCATTCTGAATCTGAAAACAACAACAGAACCAACCGAATCAATCTTTTACCGGAAGGGAGAACATTCACCAATTCCAATTTATATACACTTAGTGATACCAATGGTCACAATGCGACGCTTGATTTTGAAATCAAACTGGATTCAACAGCTACTATTGTCGTCAGTCCATCATTTCAAAAAGGGTTTTCAAAAAACAAATTGGTCCGATCACAATTGACAACCAATGAAGCTCAAGACGAATTAAATCGCAGTTCAAATGATGATTTTTCGGAAAATGATTATGCTACTTTCGGCACCAATGCGAGTTTTAGTAAAAAATTCAATAAAAAGAATAGAGCGATGGTGGTCAATTTTGAGACCGAAATCAAAAAAAGAGACAATTTTCTCGATACCAATTCGGCCACGATTTTTGCCGATGCCACACCGGATGATATTCGGCAACAAAACAAGTTTGAAAAAGAACGGAACGATTTTGTTAAAACAGAACTGCGTTTTGGCGAGCCTTTAACCGATTCGCTTCGTTTGAGTTTGACATCTGAAGTCACTTTCAGAAAGATAAAAAATACGGCTAATACTTTTGATTTTGATTCAGGAAGCAATGCCTATACTGATTTCAATGCGGAACAATCCAACCAAACGAGCTCTAAAGTAACCACTTTTTTCCCTTCAACCGGATTGATTTTGGCCAAAGGAAAAACCAACGGGAGAATCAATTTTGGTCCTGAAGTCATCACTATTGATGCCCAATCCGATTATTTGAATATTACCACCAAGAGAAACAAGAATTATGTTCTTCCCAGAGTAAAAGGATACATAAGTCATGAGATAACCAAATCTAAGTCGATTTATTCGTTTTACGATTTTGGAGTCCAACTTCCTGATGCTAATCAAGTTTTAGAGTTTCAAAATTTTTCCAATCCGCTAAATACCATTACCGGGAATGATGATTTGAGACCTACACAAACCCATAGTTTGTATTTCAGTTTTAATGACTACGACTATGCTGAGCGTTCGGGTTACTACTTGTATTCGGGATTCAATTTGAGTCAAAATGCAGTCGTTTCATTTACAGAGTTTGATGATAATTTTAAATCGGAGACGACTTATAAGAATGTCGATTTGACTTATACTTCCTATTTGGGATTTAGCTGGAATAAGTCGAATAAAAAAGAAAAGCGAATCTTCCGCTACGGTAGCAGCATCGACTTTAATTATGATTTCAACCAAGGGTTTACCAATGCCGTTCAATTTGAATCAAGAGCTTTGTCTGTCAATCCGAGAATTAGTGCCAGTTGGAGTATAGATGAATTGATCACTATTGCGCCTTCCTATCGTTACACTTTTAAAACGACTGACTATAAAAATTATGTTTTGACCAATGCCCAAAATTTCATCCATAACGGTAAACTGGAAATTACGTCTTATTTCCCTAAAAAGTTCGTCATGGGAAGTGATTTCGGCTATACCTACAACTCTAATATAGCTGATGGTTACAAAAAGGATTTCTATTTGTGGAATGTGAGTTTGGGCTATAATTTTTTCAAGGATCAGTTTTTGGCCAAAGTCAAAGTCTACGATTTGTTGAATCAAAATATAAACAATACCAGAACCATTACACCAACCGCTATTGTTGATGCCGAAAACACGGTGCTCAAACGCTATGTAATGTTTTCACTGACCTATAAACTCGAAAAATTTGGAGGAAAGAAAAAAGGAGAGGGTGGAATTATCATTATGGATTAAAATAAAAATGCGGTCAATTGACCGCGTTTTTTTATTTTAAATCTGCCTATTGCAAATACTTACTACCAACCGCCACTAGCACCACCACCAGAGAATCCGCCACCGCCGAATCCGCCACCGAATCCGCCACCGCCAAAACCTCCTCCGGAAGAACCACCGCCAAATCCGCCACCGCCACGACCGAGACTGCTTAAGATAATGATATCCGCTAGGTCAAATCCGCCACCGCGATTGCCATGATTTCCGCCGCCGCCATTGCCTTTGTTTTTAGCAATGATGATTATAATAACAATTACAATTATGATGATAGGTAATATGGGAAGATTGCCTTTTTTATTCTTTTTACGTTCGCCTTTAAAAGTGCCTTTAACGACATCATTTATATCTTCGGCACCTTTGTCTAAGCCTTTGTAATAGCTTCCGGCTTTAAATTCAGGAACA
>NZ_CAMLRU010000089.1 GCF_946482535.1 uncultured Flavobacterium sp. | reverse complement strand
CCATCGGAGACCGATACCCAAGTGGAGTTTATAGTGTAGTAATCACTCAAGATGATGCAGTGAAAACGCTGCGTGTGATTAAACGCTAAGGTTTAGTAAATTAAAATATTTTAATAAAATCCCTGTCTTATTTTAAAAATGAGACGGGGATTTTTTTAAATCAAAGAATAGGTTCGTTATTTTTTTAAGTTTTAATTTGAAAGGGCGTTAAATAAAATTACATTTGTACGCGACCGAAAAATACCCTATTTAATGTTTTCAAAAGAAGAAATTTTAAAACTTCAAGATATTGCAATTGAGGCTGCTCTTGCGGCAGGTTCAGTTATTATTGAAATTTACAATAAAGATTTTGAAATTGCTTTTAAAGAAGACGAATCCCCATTGACTATAGCCGATCAAGAGGCTAATGATAGAATAGGACAGGTTTTAAATAAAACGGCGATACCAATCATAAGCGAGGAATCAAGACAGCTTTCTTATGATGAGCGCAAGAAATGGGAGTATTGTTGGATAGTTGATCCTTTAGACGGCACTAAAGAATTCATTAAAAAAAATGATGAGTTTACTGTGAATATTGCGCTAATTGATAATGGAAAACCGGTGATGGGCGTAATATTTGCGCCGGCGCTCAACGAGTTGTATTATGGAAATATTCTTGAGGGAAAGAGTTTTAAAGCTAATGTCAATCTCAAGGATAGTTTGGCAATTGTTCACCAAAACAGTCGTTTAATTGCACCCGAAAAGAACAATCAAGTTTACAGAGTGGTAGGAAGCAGGTCTCATATGAACGAGGATACGTTACTTTTTCTTGACCAACTAAAAGAGAAAAGTGCCAAAAAAATTGATGTTGTTTCCAAAGGAAGCTCTTTAAAGTTATGTTTGGTTGCCGAAGGAAGCGCCGATGCATATCCGAGATTTGCTCCTACAATGGAATGGGATATAGCGGCCGGACACGCCATTTGCAATGCTGTCGGATTAAAAGTCCTTCAACAAAATTCTGAAGAGGAATTAAAGTACAATAAAGAGAATCTTTTGAATCCTTATTTTTTAGTAAGTAATGATTGATCAATCACATAAAAGGCATATTGCTAAAGCAATTACATGGCGCATAGTCGGAACTATTGACACCATGTTGTTGGCTTGGTTGATTTCCGGAAATCCGCTTATCGGCTTAAAGATTGGTCTTTCTGAGTTGTTAACTAAAATGTTTCTCTACTATTTACACGAAAGAGCTTGGTTTAAAATCAATCTCTCCAAGGACGGAATATTAAGAGAAAGCAGAAAAAGGCACATTGCAAAAACCGTTACTTGGCGAATGGTTGGTACTTTAGATACTATGTTGGTAGCATGGTTTATATCAGGCAATCCGTTCATTGGGTTAAAAGTCGGATTAGCCGAAATTTCTACCAAAATGATATTGTATTATTTACACGAACGGGTTTGGTACCGCAGTAAATTTGGCTTACAAACTAAAGAAGAAACTATGGTGGAAACAATTTCTATAAAAAATGAGCAGTAACATAGTACAACAAAATTATACAGTAAATCGTGACGCCAGGAACAAACTTAACAGGCATCCTTCTATGGTGCTTTGGTTTACCGGTTTGTCAGGTTCAGGAAAGTCTACCATAGCCGAAGCGGTAGAAAAAAAGCTTCATGAAATGCAATACCGAACGTATACTTTGGATGGAGATAATTTGAGAAGCGGTATTAATTTCGGTTTGGGTTTTTCTGAAGAAGACCGTCACGAAAATCTGAGAAGAACAGCAGAAATTGCCAAACTTTTTGTTGATGCGGGTATTATAACACTTGCTGCTTTTGTCTCTCCTTTGGAAAAAGACAGAAAAATGGTGAAAGAAATTATTGGTAAAAATAATTTTATCGAAATTTTTGTTGATACCAGTTTGGAAGAATGTGAAAAAAGAGATGTAAAAGGATTGTACCAAAAGGCGAGAAAAGGACTTATCCCGAACTTTACCGGTATAGACGCGCCCTTTGAAAGTCCTGAAAATCCTGATATTTGGATTAAAACTGATAATGAAAGCATAACATTAGCCGTTTCAAAAGTTATTACTTTTGTAAACCAAAAAATAGAATCTTATAACAATGAGTAAATTTTATTTAAATTATTTAGATGAATTAGAATCTGAAGCGATCTTTATTTTAAGAGAAGTTTGGGCACAATTTCAAAACCCGGTTATCCTGTTTTCGGGAGGAAAAGATTCGATAGTGGTGGCGCATTTGGCCAAAAAGGCCTTTTATCCTTCCAAAATTCCTTTTGCTCTAATGCACATTGATACCGGACATAATTTTCCGGAAACCATACAATTTAGAGATGATTTGATAGCTGAATTAGGTGCTACTTTGCTCGTAGGTTCTGTACAAGAGTCTATTGATACCGGTAGAGTTTTGGAGGAAAGAGGAAAGAATGCCAATCGAAACGCCCTCCAAACCACTACACTTTTAGATGCTATTGCTGCTCATAAAATTGATTGTGCTATCGGTGGCGGACGTCGTGATGAAGAAAAGGCGAGAGCCAAAGAGCGTTTCTTTTCTCATAGAGATGATTTTGGCCAATGGGATCCTAAAAACCAAAGACCTGAATTGTGGAATTTGCTCAATGGTAAATATTTTGAAGGCGAGCATTTCCGAGCTTTCCCTATCAGTAATTGGACAGAAATGGATGTTTGGAATTACATCAAAAGAGAAAATATAGCCATTCCGTCTTTGTATTTCGCCCATGAAAGAGAAGTTTTATGGAGAAATAACTCTTGGATTCCCATGTCTGAATACCTCATTTTGGACGGTACAGAAGAAGTGATTACCAAGAAAATCCGCTTCCGTACATTAGGCGATATTACCATCACCGGTGGGATAGAATCGGATGCCGATACCTTAGAAAAAATTGTAGCGGAAGTAGCTTCTTTACGCCACACAGAAAGAGGTAATCGTGCCGACGACAAACGTTCGGAATCTTCTATGGAAGACCGAAAAAGAGAAGGTTATTTCTAATATTTTAATTTCAAATCAGTACCAATTAATTTTCAGAAACTCATGATTATAGATAACAACCAATTATTGCGCTTTACTACAGCCGGTAGTGTAGACGACGGAAAAAGCACTTTGATAGGAAGACTATTATACGATTCAAAATCTATTTTTGAAGACCAACTGGAAGCCATTGAAACTACCAGCAAACGAAAAGGTCATACCGGAGTAGATTTGGCTTTATTTACAGACGGACTTCGCGATGAAAGAGAACAAGGGATTACTATAGACGTAGCTTACCGCTATTTTACAACGCCCAAACGCAAGTTCATCATAGCCGACACACCCGGACATATACAGTATACCCGAAATATGGTAACCGGTGCTTCAACCGCCAATGCGGCCATTGTTTTAATCGATGCGCGTCACGGTGTGATCGAACAAACCAAAAGGCATGCTTTCATAGCTTCTTTATTGCAAATTCCGCACATTATTGTGTGTGTCAATAAAATGGATTTGGTAGACTATTCCGAAACCGTTTTCAACAATATTGTCAATCAGTTTGAAGAATTCTCTTCTAAATTAAATATCAAAGACATCCGCTTTATTCCAATCAGCGCGTTGGATGGTGACAATGTGGTTAACCGTTCCGCCAATATGGATTGGTACCAAGATTCTCCTTTGTTACATTTGTTAGAAACCCTTCACATCAGTAGTGATATCAATAAAATTGATGCTCGTTTTCCGGTGCAAACCGTTTTAAGACCACAGCGAGAAGGTTTTATTGATTACCGCGGATATGCCGGAAGAATAGCCGGCGGGATTTATAGAGTAGGAGATTCCGTTACTATTTTGCCATCGGGTTTTGTGTCTAAAATTAAATCAATCAATGCCGGTGAAAGAGAGGTTGAGGAAGCTTTTGCTCCGATGTCTGTTTCCATGACTTTAGAGGATGATATAGATGTAAGCCGTGGAGATATGATTGTTAAGACCAACAATCAACCCGAAATGCTACAAGAATTTGACGCCATGATTTGCTGGTTCAATAATGGTTCGGCTCGTCCGAATGCCAAGTATACCATCATGCATACTTCAAATGAACAAAAAGCCATCATCAAAAATGTGGTTTATAAAATAGACATCAATTCCTATCATCGAATTGAAACAGATAAAGAGTTAAAGATGAATGATATCGCTCGTGTAACCATTCGATGTAACCAGCGATTGATGACCGATTCTTACAGAGAAAACAGAATCACCGGAAGTATTATCCTAATTGATGATGCTACCAATGAGACAGTCGCTGCAGGAATGCTGGTTTAGTAGCAAATAGACAGGATTTTGTCTGTATTTTTTGAAAAATGAATGGTATTTGGTATTCTTCTTCCAAGATAGTTATAATTCTTTTTAGAATTTTTCTTTTGATGTGGACCTCAAGGCATTTATCTCCGGAGGATTTTGGGATATTTCACGCCTTCAATATATTGATTGTGCTTTTTATGGAAATTCCCAATACCGGTTTGGGAGCAAGTCTGATTAAACAAAAGGAAATCAATCAAAATCACATCAATACCGTTTTCTTTTCCTATGTCATTTTTGCATTAGCGGTTGCCGGGATTTTATATTTTGGGAGTGATGCCATAGCCGGTTTTTTGAATATCAATCAACTCAGCGGTATCCTTAAGGAAATTTTTTGGTTGCCCATTTTTATTGCCCTTTCGGCTATTTCCAGAAATATATTATTAAGAGATTTAAAGGTAAAAAAAATCAGCTTGATAGAGTTGTTTAGTTTTAGTTGTATTTATGTTCCCGGTGTTTTCATAGTCTATTATTTTCAACCTAATTTTTATGCGCTTATCTATCCGTTGGTAGCCCAAGTCTTTGTCGAGTCTTTGCTTTTCTATTTTGTTAAGAAAGAAAAATATGCTTTCAAATTTGACCGATTAGCTTGGGATGATTTGATTCATTTTGGCAAATGGAATACCGCCAGTAAGATTGTTGGGATGATGGGTAATCAAGCAGATGGAATTATTGTAGGAAAACTTTTGGGCCCGGCATCATTAGGGATTTACAACCGTTCTTATAGCATAATGAGTACGCTTCAAAATGTTTATGCGCAATATTTAGATAACATTATTTTCGCCGATTTTGCCCGAATGGAAGAAAGTAAAGAAGCTCATCTAAAAAAACTTTTAAAAGTTGAGTACCTGTTGAACCTTTTTATTTTTCCGGCACTGTTAGTGGTACTGACATCAACAACAGAAATTGTTTCAATCGTTTTGGGTGATAAATGGCAAGCCACCGAAATGCTACTCAAAGTTCTAATATTCGGACTGTTATTTAGGGTTAATTACAAGATTATGCTCCATTACTTGAGAGCGCAAGGCTTTGTGAAAAATACTTTTTTCTTTGCTTCTTTTTATTTGGTTGTAACGGTTACTTTAATGCTGTCGTTATCTTATTTTGGGATTATAGGAGTTACCATTGGCTATTCATTAGGGTTAATATTTCAATATTTGCAATTGCACTTTAAAGTTTGTAAAGAAATTCCGGGTTATACATGGTTTAAATTTTTTGAGGTCAACAAATGGTTGTTGGTCAAGTTTATTTTCATTTTAATACTGTTATATCCGTTTAATCTTTTTTTAACCGACAGATTAAATATCTTTGTTTCTTTGTCTATAAAAGCTTTGATTATCGGGTTATTTTTCATCAAACCAATTTACTATGAAATTACTGTTCTACTTAAAGCAAAAAATTAAATTTTACCAAAGAAGATTTAAAAGTGCTTACCGTGCTACTTTTCTTTTTAAGAATTTCGGTTCGGTTGGAAAAGGATGTGATTTCAAAGGGAAATACACTATTACAAAACCAAGTAAACTGTTTCTGGGGAATAATGTTCATATAGGCGATAATGTATATTTAAAAACTGAAGGAGAGATTCACGTAGGCGATAATTGTCATTTCAGCCGTAACATCAGTATCTATTCTGTTAATCACAATTATGAAGGTGAAGCGTTGCCCTATGATAATACGACCATAAAAAAGAAAGTTATCATAGGGAAAAATGTTTGGATTGGGATGAATGTCAATATTATTCCGGGTGTTGAGATAGGTGATGGCGCCATTATCGGAATGGGTTCAACGGTAACTAAAAATGTTCCTGAGTTGGCCATAGTAGGCGGTAACCCGGCAAAGATTTTAAAGTTCAGAGACAAAGCACATTATGACAATTTGGAACAAAAACAATCCTACGGAGGGAATGGTGGCAAACCTTTGTCAAAAAAATAAACAGTTAAAATAATGAAAGTATACATCCATATAGGGCTGCACAAAACAGGAACAACTTATCTACAGTATAATATTTTTCCAACTTTAAGCAATTTCCACTATGTACAACTTCCACCGTGGCGATTGTTAACAAAGGAAAATGTATCAGACGAGCAACTCCAACAATATAAAGCAACTATTTTAAAGGATTGGGACGGGCAAAAAAAGATAATTATCAGTAATGAATTTTTCTCAGGCGCTATTGAAAAATTTACTAAGAAAGAACTGATTTCCATATTAGATAATTTGAAAAAAATATTCCCTCAAGCTCAAATAATTACTGTGCTCCGCAGTCCCAGAGGTTATTTTAATTCACTATATAATTTCAGAGTGGTTAGCAGAGGATATTGTACCCAATCTATTAGTGATTATTATGCCCAAAACAAAAAATATTTTCTCGAAAAATTTGATTATGATTTTTTGTTAAAAGCAATTAATGAACGGTTTTCAAAAGCAAGTATTGTTAAGTATGAGTCTATTAAAGACAACAATCAATATGTGACTTTTATTTGTAAAGCATTAGATATTTCCCCATTCGCGGTTTCTAATGATATTAAAGAAAACACCAGTTCTAAAAAAGGAATACAAGTCAAAACCCATTTGATTTTCAATAGGATTTTGTTATCAGGTATGTTACAATTTTTTCCACAGAGTAAACTGAAAAACTATTTGAAAGTTAAATATTTTAATTTCAAAAAGACAAAATCAGCTAAGAGACTACTGCAAAGGATAGAGAAATCAAAGCTGATTAATATTGAAAATAAGCTGAGTAGCGAACAAGAAGTTGAGTTAGGGCATTTTATAAAAAAATATGATGAGCTCCATTTCTCATAGATTAGTATATATGAAATTGGATATACCATACAAAATAGTTACTTATCACGACTTTGGAAAGCATTCCAATTTTGAACAGCATCTTTTGTTTTTAAAACAAAAGAATGAAGTTATGATTACCGTTGATGATGGAGATATTAGTTTTTATGAGGAAGCTTTTCCGTTATTAAAGAAACATAATTTGTCGGCAATATTATTCATCATTCCCTCATTAATCGGTACAGAGAAACCTTTTTGGTGGAATGAAGTATATTACTATCTAGGCAAAACAGCCGGCACTGAAAAAATCAAATTACTCAAAACGATTCCCAATGCAGAAAGAGTGGCTTATTTAGAATCGCTTAGAAATAATTCAGACAAACCCTTGTTAAAGCAAACACAATTGACAGTTGTCCACTTAAAAGAAATGCAAAGCAATGGAATTATAATCGCCAATCACAGCTTTACCCATCCAATGTTTGATCAATGCAGTGAAGAAGAAATTAGAACGGAGTTGCAACAAACCAAAGCTTTTTTTGAAAAAAATCAACTCAACGGCTATACGCTTTTTGCTTATCCTAATGGCAATTTCAATGCGTTGTCTGAAAAAATATTGAAGGAAGAAGGCATTACACAAGCCTTTTTATTCAACCATAAAATCAATAAAGGAAACATCAATCCGCTCCGTATTTCGCGTTTAAGTGTCAATGATTCAACGCCTTTTTGGAAATTTAAACTAATTTTATCAGGTTGGCATTCTAAAATGGTGCCCATAACCAAAACCATTCACAACATAATCAGAAAATGAATTATTTGACTTTTAAACAAAAGGTTTTTTCCAGATTAAAAAAATCAGCTTTAGTCAGTGGCTTGTTTTCTTTTTTTGGTAAAGAACTGCAACCGGAAAAATGGGTTTTTATAGTAGGATGTTACAATTCAGGCACTACTTTGTTGGCAGAAATTTTTGAAAAACATCCCCAATTGGCGGTATTACCTGACGAAGGTGTGATGCTCACCAATCAGTTGCCCAGACCGGAAGATTTCGGTTGGAGAAGGATGTGGTGTGAATGTGAGTCCCAAATGCAAATAAACCCCAACAAGGCAAAAAAGGCAGCCCGAATCATAAAAAAACAATGGTCGCATTTTGTAAAGCGAAATCCGAGAATAGTAGTAGAAAAATCTATTGCCAATACGACCCGAATGGCCTTTTTTCAAAAGCATTTTCCCAATAGCTATTTTATTCATATCGTCAGAAACGGGTACGCAGTAGCGGAAGGTATTTCTCGTAAAGCGATAGTTATGGAAGAAAGACAATCGGAAATAGGAACTCATTATCCCATGAAATATCCGGCAAAGCAATGGCAAAGAAGTTTGGAAGTGGTGGCAGCACAAAAGCCGAAAATTAATAATTTTCTTGAGATTAACTATGAAGATTTAACTTCCGATTTAAAAGGAACCGGATTAAAAATCAGCACCTTTTTAGGCATAGACAATTTTGATAATGCAATCTTGCAAGGTGATTTTGAAGTCCATGGCAACAAAATGAAAGTGTCCAATCAAAACGCTAAAAGTTTTATTCGATTAACTCCTGAAGAGTGGCATATTATCAACGCCGAAGCTGAAAAAGGACTCAAGGCCTATTCTTATTATTCTGAAACTCCTGTGAAATAATGAAAGTTTTATTCATACAAGACAGCCTGGGAACCGGTGGTGCCGAAAAATCCAATTCGGAACTCTGGTATTTCTTGCGTGATAAAAATATATCCCTTAAAATCACTGTTTTAGAACACCGCCAAAAAGGAATAGAAAATGAAATTGTATCTGCCGGTTTTGACGTAACTTTTATTGACCATCAAAACCTTTGGCAACAAGTCAACAGTATTGCCCGTATAATCAAAGAATATCAGCCGGATATTGTTCACTCAGTCTTGTTTAGAGCAACTTTAAGAACTCGTTTGGCAAAATTAAAAGTCTCTTTTTTTCACTTGGAAAGCCTGGTCAATTGTACTTATGATCCGATTCGTTTTGCCGATCCTAAAGTTAATAAATGGGGTTTGTATTTTTACAAGTTTCTTGACCGAATTACCCAAATCAAAGGCACGGATAAATTTATCGCCATAACTAATGAAGTGCGCGAACATTATTCCCAACAGTTGGGAATTCCTCTTTCCAAGATTGCCGTAATTTACCGAGGCAGAAAAGCCAATCCCTTTTTAAATCAAAAAGCTGAAGTTAGACAGGCACTTCTGGAAGAGCTAAAGTTTTCACCCAACGATATAATCATGACGCACGTTGGTCGTCAAGAATTTCAAAAGGGTCATTTAGAATTGCTTCAGGCCATTAAAAGTATCGATACTCAATTGTGCGAATCAAATTGTAAATTTATATTTTGTGGTAGAGACGGGAATAATACTCCGGATATTGAAGCATTTTTGGCTCAGAATAAGATAAAGACCCATCTTTCCTTTTTAGGGCATCGTCATGATGTTAACCAAATTTTAGCCGCTTCTGATATTTTTGTTTTTCCTTCCAAATATGAAGGTTTGGGCGGCTCATTGATTGAAGCCCAAGCCGCCGCTTTACCAATAGTTTGTTCAAATATCAAAGTCTTTGAAGAAGTCGTAATTGACCAATGTAATGCTTTGATGTATCAGTTGGGAGATTCAGTTGATTTGGCTCAAAAAATGATTCATTTGGTGCAAAGTGACTCTTTAAGATTACAGATGGGTAAAGCAAGTTTGGCGAATTTTGAAGAAAAATTTCAGTTAGAAAATGTAAATTGCCAAATGTTAGACGCATATAAAAATATAATTTCGATAAATAATTAATAACAATATTATTATGTGGGAAATAATAAAAGCTGACTGCAAACGTCACGGAAATAAAAACTATTTTTTATGGTTTTTTACCAATCCGATTCTTCGATTTACAGTTTTGCTTCGCCTCAATCAAAAGATGTCGAGACTAAATCCTGTATTGTATATTTTTAGAATATGGCTAAAAAATGTAAAACAAAAGTATAACATTCAAATCCCCATATACACCAAAATCGGCCCGGGATTTTTACTTAATCATTTTGGTGGTATTGTCATAAATCAGGGTGTAGTTATTGGGGAAAATTGTAATGTTTCCCAAGGAGTAACCTTAGGCAATGTTAGCCGAGGAAAGTTAAAAGGGACACCAACAATAGGCGATAGAGTGTGGATTGGAGCCAATGCAGTAGTTGTAGGAAACATAAAAATAGGAAACGATGTTTTAATTGCACCACTAAGCTATGTTAATTTTGATATCCCGGATAATGCAGTGGTAGCAGGTAATCCGGCAAAAATTATCAATTATAATACCAGTGCCGGTTATCTCAAAAATCTATCATAATAAAAATAAAGTATCCTTGGTCATTTTTCAACTCATACAGAAATTCCAACTTCGTGGCGCCGAAATGTTTGCGGCTCAATTGTCAACCCATTTAACGGAATTAGGCCACCAAGTTTTTTTGATTTCATTATTTCCGGGACAAAGTGATTTGCCCTTTTCGGGTGAAAAAATC
>NZ_CAMLRU010000088.1 GCF_946482535.1 uncultured Flavobacterium sp. | reverse complement strand
CAGGCGATAGTTATGATATTCTAAAAGCTCAAAAACCAAAACTTGATTGGATTTACATTGATCCTTCGCGAAGAAATGAAGCCAAAGGCAAAGTTTTTATGCTCAAAGACTGTCTGCCGAACGTGCCCGAAAACCTCGATTTTTATTTTGATTTTGCACCCAACATCATGATTAAAACGGCACCATTACTGGACATTACCGCCGGTTTATCGGAACTGAAAAATGTTAAAGCGATTCATATAGTCGCTTTGAAAAATGAAGTCAAAGAACTGCTCTGGATTTTGGAGCAAGGCTATGTTGGTTCGACCCAAATAGTGACGGTCAATATCTTGAAAAACAAAACCGAAACTTTCAGCTTTGAACACCAATCCGAAGACCAAGCCAACATTGGTTTACCCCAAAAATACTTATACGAGCCCAATGCTGCCATCATGAAATCGGGCGGATTTGAAGCGGTTTCTAATCGGTTCCGAATTGATAAACTACACCAACATTCCCATTTGTATACTTCACCCGAATTGATAGAATTTCCGGGTCGTCGTTTTGAAATTGAGCATAACATTGGTTACCATAAAAACGACATGAAATTATTTCTCGAAAATCAAAAAGCGAACATTAGCACGCGGCATTTTCCTGACTCGGTAGAAAGCATCCGCAAAAAATGGAAAATTAAAGACGGCGGAAATCTGTATTGTTTTTTTACAACTGATGCAAACAATCATAAAATAGTTTTACTTTGCAGCAAATTATCGTAAAAACCATGAAGAATCTGTTTGTTGCTTTATTCTTATTTTTGAATTTAACCGTTTTGGCCCAAAAACCTTGTGAAATTGACAATGACATCAAAGACAGTTTAGGCACTTATAAATCGACCAAACAATATATTGTTTTTGAAAGAAGTTTTGCCGGAAACAGCACTGATATTTTCTTTTCTTTATATAACAATAATGGAGTACTTGGCCTTGAGGTGCAAATTTTACAAAGCAGTAACGATTTTATCAAAGCGCTTTGTTTTGATACCAATTCAAAAATTTATTTGCAGTTGAATAATGGAAAAATTGCCACCTTATTGTATACTGAAACCGATAATTGCGGAAATTTACTTCGCGATGATAAAAATCGCAACAACCGAATTATAACCGGTTCTTTTGTCTTTGCCAAAGAAAATTATGCCGATTTAAAAAATTCGCCTGTAACCTTTATGAGAATCAAACTGGCCGGTGAAACCATAGATTATCCCTTTAGAACTGCCTTTGTTTCTGAAATGGACAAGAAAGTTTATGAGCCCGAACCTTACTTTATCGACTACTTAAACTGTGTAGAAAATTAATCTTCGCAACGCCATTTTTGATTGGAGACTTTGTCAGCAGCACTATTGTTTAAGTTGTAATGCCACCATTCTGAATCGAAAGATTTGAAGTTATGTTGGAGCATGATTTCCTTTAAAAATTTTCGATTGGCCAAGATTTCTTCAGTATGGTTGAGATAATTATGACTGGCTTCTTCTCCGAAAAAATCAAATTTGGTTCCCATATTTAATTCCACGCCCAACGAATCCACCAAAGTAATATCTACCGCGCCGCCTTTGTTGTGAATGGAACCTTTTTTAGGATTGGCAACATAAGTCGGATTCGGAACGATTTTCCACATCTTTTTTTGAATGGCAATCGGGCGATAACAATCGTAAAGTTTGATGCGATATCCTTTTTCAAGAAACGATTTGTTGGCTTCTAACAAGGCTTTAATGGTTTTTACTCGAAGGAAACATTCATCACACGGATAAACCTTTTCGTTTAAAAAATTATCGCTAGTGGCGTATTTCATATCGAAAACAAAATCATTGCTGTAATTTTTCAGATTGACAAAAGCATTGTCATCGGTTTCTTGATTGATGTCTAATACAATAGGAGATTTCTTTGAATCAAGATAAGTTGATTTACAGGAAATCATTAGCAACAACATCAATAAAAAGGAGATTTTTTTCATAGGTTATATCTCATCACTGGTAAAGGTGGTAAAGCTTCTTTTCTTGTATGGCCGGACAATCAATCTTCCCTCTCTATCAAAACGAATGTAATTGTAAACCCAATTGGTAAAAACCACTGCTTTATTTTTGAATCCGATTAAGGAAAACAAATGCACAAACATCCAAACAAACCAAGCAAAAACACCGCTGAAATGGTATTTGGGCAAATCTACTACCGCCAAGTTCCTGCCAATCGTGGCCATCGAACCTTTATCGTTGTATTCAAAAGGTGTCATGATTCTTCCGTTAATCAATTGGACCAAATTATCTCCCAACAATTTTCCTTGTTGCATTGCCGGTTGCGCCATCATCGGATGACCTTGCGGATAATCTTTACTTTCCATTGAAGCGATATCGCCTATGGCAAAAATATTGTCGTAGCCTTTCACTTGATTGAATTCATTTACTCTGATACGTTCTATCCTTTCCACTAAGGATTTGGCATCCAAACCTCGAACAGCAGCGCCTTGTACACCGGCGGTCCAGATTAAGGTGGCCGTTTCAAAAGTCAAATCGGTGTTGGTCGTGATGGTTCTTCCGTCATAATTGGTTACGCGAATGTTTTTCCAAACTTTCACGCCTAAATTGGTTAAAAACTTTTCAGCTTCTGCAGAAGATTTTTCACTCATGGTATTCAAAACTCGGTCACCACTTTGGATAAGGTTGATTTCCATTTTGGAGATATCCAAATCGGGATAGTCTTTCTGAAGAATGGCTTTTTTCATTTCTGCCAAAGCTCCGGCCAGCTCTACACCTGTTGGTCCGGCACCAACGAGTACAAAATTCATTAACAAGTTTCTTTCGGTTTCGTCTTTGACCAAAACCGCTTGTTCAAAATTTTCGAGAATCAAACTGCGAATATTCAATGACTGCGGGATGGTTTTCATTGACATCGAATTGCGTTCGATTTCTTTGTTACCGAAATAATTGGTTTTAGAACCGGTGGCAATCACCAAATAATCATAATGCAAATCACCAATTTCAGAAATGACTTTTTGCTCTTTGGTATCAATTTCTTTGACAGAAGTGAGGCGGAAGTAAAAATCCCGATATTCCTGAATGACTTTGCGAATCGGATAAGCGATTGAACCGGCTTCCAATCCGCCCGTAGCCACTTGATACAACAAAGGTTGAAATGTATGATAATTGTGCTTGTCTAATAAAACGACTTGCACATTTTTGTTGCGCAGTTTCTTGGCCAAAGCAATGCCGGCAAAACCTCCGCCAATAATTACTACGCGAGGTTTATTTGACGCTGGAATATTCATCTTAGCGAATTAACCTTCAGTACTAAAAGCCACATCGCCTTTCCAATTCATAAAACCACCTTCTAAATTATAGGTGTTTTCAAAACCCAGTTGGCTCATAATCTGACAAGCTTGAGCACTTCGGGCTCCGGCTTTACAGTATACATAATAGTTTTTACTCTTGTCTAATTCTTCTAAAGCATAAATAAAGCCTTGCCCTTTATAAATGTCAATATTAATGGCCTTAGGAATAAATCCTTCACTACATTCTTCCGCCGTTCTAACGTCGAGAATTACAGCATTTGAATCTCTTTCTAATTGCGCTTTCCAGTCTTGTTGAGATAAATCCATAATGTTATTTTTTTCAAAAATAATAAATTCTAAAGGGTAAATTCCAAATTACAACATTTAATTAACGCTGTGGTCAAATATAATTTTTAACAAAAAAATAACTAAACGTTTGTATATACAAATAAAAAACTATTTACATTTGTACCTACAAATATTGTAATAGTAATTATGAGAATTGAAGAAATCATAAAATCGACAGTAGCTATGGATGACGCCAAAAAAGTGATCCTAAACATTATGTATACCCAAAATGTCATCAGCGAAAAATTCAATGAAATTTTGAAACCTTATGATTTATCAGGAGAACAATACAATGTTTTAAGGATTTTGCGCGGTCAAAAAGGCAATCCGGCCAACATGTGTGTCATCCAAGAACGCATGATTGCCAAAAACAGCAACACTACCCGATTGATAGATAAATTATTATTAAAAGATTTTGTCACTCGAGAAGTTTGTCCGGACAATCGCAGAAAAATTGAGGTTGCAATCACTCCAAAAGGATTAGAGGTTTTGGCCGAATTGGATCCGAAAGTGAATGAACACGAACAATTTTTTGCTGCCAACTTAAGTAAAGATGAATTACAACAGTTGAATTCGTTATTAGAAAATTATCGAAAAATTAATTAAATAAATGCTATGAGTAACTTTATAAAAAATGCCAACTGGCGTTACGCCACTAAAAAATTCGATGCTACCAAAAAGGTGTCAGAGGAAGATTTGAATGTATTGAAAGAAGCTGTTCGTTTAAGCGCTTCTTCTTACGGATTACAACCTTACAAAGTAATTTTTGTAGAAAATCCTGAATTGAGAGCGCAATTACAACCGGTAGCTTGGGGACAATCCCAAATTACGGAAGCTTCACACTTATTGGTATTTGCTAACATCACTAATTTTGGTGATGCCCAAATTGACGCTCACATTAACAATGTGGCAGCCACCAGAGGTTTACCAACAGACGCCTTGAAAGGGTACAGTGATTTTATGAAATCAAAAATTACCACGCTACCTGAGGAGCAAAGAAATGTATGGACCTCCAAACAAACCTATATTGCTTTGACCAACTTATTGAATGCTGCAGCTGAATTAGGCATTGACGTCACTCCAATGGAAGGTTTTGAACCCGAAAAGTTTAATGAAATCTTAGGATTAGAAGCTTTAGGATTAAACGCTTCACTGGTAGCCACAATCGGATACCGTCATCCTGAAGATACTACTCAAAACTACGCTAAAGTGCGCAAATCAAACGAAGAATTATTTATCAATTTATAATCTATAACTAAAATTAAATCACAATGAAAAACTTAAAAACAATGGCAATTGCCTTATTCGTAGCCCTAGGAACAACAATGGCTACTGCTCAAACTAAGAAAATCGATGCTTCTAAAAGTACCATTAATTGGGTTGGAAAAAAAGTAACCGGAGAACACAGCGGAACCGTTAATTTCAAAGAAGGTGCTCTAGTGTTCAAAGGAAAAAAAGTAACCGGTGGTAGTTTTACCGTTGATATGACTTCCTTAACTGCCACTGACTTAACCGGAGAGTGGAAACAAAAATTAGACGGTCACTTAAAAGCCGATGATTTCTTCGGGACAGACAAATTCAAAACCGCTACTTTAAAATTCACTAAAATTGCCGATAAAGGAAATGGTGTTTATGGAGTAACTGCCGATTTGACTATCAAAGGAATTACTAATCCGGTATCTTTTGACTTGACCGTAAAAGGAAACACCGCTTCTACTGATTTGAAAGTTGACAGAACCAAATACGGCATCAAATACAACTCTAAAAGCTTCTTTGAAAGCATAGGAGACAAAGCTATCTATGACGATTTCGAATTAGCTGTAAAATTACAATTCTAAGACGGGAATTATTGTTATGAAATGGAAAGCCTCGAAATTATTCGAGGCTTTTTTATTTTATCTCATTTATTCTCAAATTTCAAAACTGATTTTTTGAAACCAAAACCGAGAATAAGTTAACTTTACCGCATGAAAAAAATAGCCGTCATCGACAACTACGACAGTTTTACTTATAACCTGGTTCACTATTTAGAGGATTTAGGCGCACAAACTACTGTGTTTCGCAATGACGAATTAGCGTTAGAAGAACTCGAGTCTTTTGACAAGATATTGTTATCTCCCGGTCCGGGCATTCCGGATGAAGCCGGGCTCTTAAAACAAATCATTATTAGATACGCTAATCATAAAAGTATTTTAGGGGTTTGCTTAGGGCAACAAGCCATTGCAGAAGTCTTTGGCGGAAGCCTAACTAACTTAGAAAAAGTATATCACGGTGTGGCAACTAAAGTGAAAATTGTGGTAGATAACGAATCGCTTTTTGATGAAATTCCAGCAGAACTTGAGGTAGGGCGATACCATTCTTGGGTGGTTAATTCTGATGATTTACCCGAGGTTTTAGAAACTACTGCTGTTGATGAAAACGGAGAAATCATGTCGATCAGGCATAAAAATTATGACGTTAAAGGCGTTCAATTCCACCCCGAAAGCATACTCACTCCACACGGAAAAACCATCCTCAGAAACTGGATTACTGCTTAATTTCAGCTTTTTCACATTCTTCTTTAAAACAGCTCAATGCAATGAGCAAAAAAACAACAAAGAATGCTTGTTATTTTTTTACTTTTTTAATTAAACAATTAATATTTAATTATTTAAAGGTATTTACATAAATTAAAAGTAAAATAAAAATACATCTCTTAATTATCGGATTTTGATTCTTTTGTGCCGATTTCTTCCGCAACAGAAAAAAAACAGTATCCGAACCGCAAACACTTCTTTTCTTCAAAAAAACAGACCTCAAAAGCGAACTGATTCTGCAATGATTCGGGAAGATTTTATTAGGTTCCCTTAACAAATCACAATCCATTCAAAAGCTATAATTTACTTTACGTAATTACAACTATATATCTGAAAAACAAATTTTTAAATATTCAGTATAGATTTTCTTTATTATAGCGTTTCTATCGTGGAAATCGAATCGTTTTTAAAGCTAATTACTTAGTTATTAACAATTTGCATGATTTTCGGAAACAATTTGCTAAATTTGGGTTAACACTGTCAAAAAACAACCAATTAAAACCAACTATCATGGGACTATTTAACAACCGAGAAAAGAAACTCATTACCGAGCTTCACCAAAAGAGTGAAAACCACCTAAAAGAGATTAGCAGAGAAATTGATGACTTGCTCGAAGACTTGACTACGGACTATAATGAAAACCAAGAAGTGGTGAACGAGTTCTCTAATTTTGTAGAAGAACTGCAAACCAAGTTGAGTCCGGAAGATGCCAAAAAATTATTGGACTTCTCCTCTCGCCTAACTAAAGTAAAACGATGCGCTAAAAAAGGCGTAGAAGCCATGAGAGAATTAGCTCGAGACCAACGCAAAATTAGCAGGGAAACGAGTTTAGAATACCAAGAGTATTATTATACATTATAAAAACAAAGCTCCTTTCGAGGGGCTTTTTTTTGATAGTGATAAGTAAACAGTACTCAATGCTGAATCAATACTCCTTAATAAAAAAAGGATGCCCAATAAGACAACTTTCTGTTATTTAAACCAATACCCTATTTTTAAAGTAAAACTTCTATCTTAGCAACAAGTAGCCCATTTACACACGGCAACTGACAATGTTGGCGAAAATTGTAAAGTCTAAAAACATGAAAACAACTAAATTATTGGTGATTTTAATAGCGGTGTTCTTTTTGAATTCTTGTGAGGAAGAGGAAGTCAGAGAGGAATTGCCCGGCATAGCCACTTCAATTTCAGGGAATGTCAAAGATCACCATCGGAATCTTAACATCAGTAACTATGAAATCAAATTGATTAAATATTGGTCTTGTCCCGATGGCGGCATAGGGCCAAATTATTGCACAAGGGTTATTGCAACTACCTATTCGGACTTGAATGGCAATTATCAATTAGACTTTAGTCATAATTTGCGCAGTGATGAAAGTTACAGAATTGCTTTTAATGAAATTGAAACCAACAACTATTATCTCGAATTTTTTTCGCCCTCGGGAGCATTTTATCAGGATTTTGAACCTTCCAATTTGGTTCCGGGTGAGAATAACATCTTAAATTTAAATGCTTGGATTCCGATTAAAATAAGATTTAACCTTACTGTTTTAAACAACCATACCCCGCCATTAGTTACCGGTATAGCTTATAATGATGATTTCGACTTCGGAACGCAACTCACTTACAACAATTCAAATTCATTTGAAATTTATACCCGACCTAATTCAGCTGTCAGCATCAAATTTTGGTACATCGAAAACTACAATTCGAGCAATCCGATTATGCATTACGCGCCTGTTATCCCTTATACGACTAATGAAGCCGAAATAACGGAATTGAATTATGAGGTAGATTGTAATACCTTTTAAAGCTGATATTCTGTTTTCAAGTAAAACACTATATTAGCAGAAAGTACTCAGTCCGCTGGCTTAGCAAAAGCCCCTAGCTACGAAACGTTGACATCTGTTAAAAAGGAAAAGTTTGCAAAAAAACCAAATGGCAACCAAAATAGCCTATATCGATATCCCTATATTATTTTGATTAGCATTCGTAACCGGGTGCTTTTTTATAGTAGCTACTCTAAGTTATAAACACCTAAAACAGGCATTTAATCTTACATAATTTAACATTTATATTTTAAAAAAAGATTTAAGTTTGCTTCAAAAAAAGTACTACAAAAAGCTAAATCAAAATGAAAAAGACCCTATTGTTGTCATTAGCCATAATGACAATGATTTCAAATCAAGCACACGCACAATACTCCTATGGAGACAAATGGTATAATAACCCGTTAGGATTTGAACCCCTGAAACTGCACACCTCAATGGGTTTTATAATTCCTGCTGCAGCTGTAGGCACTTGTTTGTTGCTAACTAAGAATAATCCTTCACTCAAACAAAGGTTGTCTGTTTACAATGAAATTGGTATGTCTTGGGGTTACAAATACCCCAAGACTTTTTTGCCTCAAAACAACACCGGGATTAATTATCAGTTGCGAAAATTCATGTCTGTCGGGATAGAATTTGACGTAGTTTTGGCCCGAGACGACTTCAACTCCACCACCGGATTTGCCTTGAGACCCTTTGCTCGATTTTATCCCGTTAACCAAGAAAAATGGCGGCTCTACTTTGAATCAGGAGGCGGTTTAATTTACACCTTGACAGAATTTCCGAAACCCACCGAACAAGACGGTCGACTGGGATTAAAACTAAACGGAATCACCAAATACGGCATCGGTTCAGAAATAAATCTCTCAAAATCGACTGCCCTCATGTTTGGAATGAGACACATCCACATCTCTAACGGGAATGCAAAAGGAGAAGAACGCAATCCGTCACACGACAGTAATGGCTTTTTTCTGGGATTGAGTCATCGTTTATAGAAATATAGATTAACCGGTTTACAGTTTTAAGTTCGTTAAAAAAACCTGATAAGATTATAGATCCTAACAGGTTTAGTAAAGCTATTGAGTGGTACTTTGGAGTAATTGTTGTAAACGGAAATAACCCAAGTACTAACTTAATCTCTTATCTCTTATCCCTTATCCCTTTTACCCTACCTCGTAAACACCAAAGTATTCCCCTTACTCAAATTCGCATCAAAAGCATAGCCTTCGTAGTTAAAACCTTTTAAATCGTCGAGGGTTTCGGCATTGGTATCCAGGATATAGCGCACCATCATGCCTCTTGCCTTTTTGGCAAAGAAACTGATCATTTTGAGTTTGCCGTCTTTGTAGTCTTTGAACTCGGGCGTTATTACCGGTACTTTTAAAGTTTTAGCATCTACCGCACTGAAGTATTCGTTACTTGCGAGGTTGATAAACAATTCGCCTTTTTGCAATTCGCCGTTGAGTGTTTTGGTAATGGTCTTTTTCCAAAACTCGTATAGGTTTTTGTTTTTCCCCACCGGCATAGAAGTACCCATTTCCAAGCGATAAGCCTGCATTAAATCGAGCGGTTTGAGCAAACCGTACAAACCCGACAAGATTCTGACTTTGTCTTGCATAGCCGTCAATTTGTCTTCGGGCAAACTGTAAACGTCTAAACCGGTATATACATCACCGTCAAAAGCATACACCGCTTGTCGGGCATTATCGGGTGTAAAGGGCGTATGCCATTCTTGATTGCGTTGCCAGTTGAGCTCCGCTAATTTCTCCGAAATATCCATCAAAGCCGATAATTGCTTGGGCTTTTTCTTTTTCAAGGTTTTTTGAATGGTTTCGGCTTGTTTTAAAAATTGAGGTTCCGTACAAATAAGGGTTGGGACTTCTTTTTCAAAATTCAATGACTTAGCGGGCGATATAACTATTTTCATGCATCGGGTTTTACAGTGGCTCAAAAATACAAATTCGGCACTAAAATTCAGTCCCTAAAAAATGATTTGTTTTGATGTAACTATTATCAAATCTTATAACTATTCGGCAAAATCATATAACACCTCAACGCCCTCATCCTCATAATTTTGTAACCAATAGAAATCCCTTAATTCCTGTTTTATGAGACTCATTATGCTGTTTTGTTGTGCTTTGCTGATTGTTTCCTGTAAAAGTAAAAACCCGGCGGTTGACAAAACTATTATGGTAGTTAAACCCGAGGAAGTCGCTGTGGTGAAAAAAAACCGTGCCGATGATTTGGGTAAAAGACTCTTGGAAACCTGCAACACTTCGCGCTTTAAAGCCTTCAGCAGTGCCGAAGCTACGGATAAAGTACGCCAAAATGCCACCAAAGAAAAAATCGCTACGGTGTGCAAAAAAATCAACCAAAGAAACGGCCGATTCTTGGGACTGAACTTAATTGACATTACCTATAACAAAGTCACCGAAGAGCATGTTTTTCACTACAATATCAATTACGAAAAGAAATATTTTAAGCGAGAACTTTTTGTGACAGTTAATGCCGATAACAAAGTATCTGCCCTATCCACCAAAGAAATTGAACCCAAGCCGATGTAAAAACCAAGTTAAATTCATTGGCGTTTTGGCAAATTGTTGTATCTTGACCAAGCCGTAAAACAGCCGTACAAGTACTAAAA
>NZ_CAMLRU010000087.1 GCF_946482535.1 uncultured Flavobacterium sp. | reverse complement strand
CGTTATTCAAAATCAGGGTGCAAACTTACGCAAAATAAATCATTGTAACAAAAAAAATATCGCAGATTTTTTTTTTTTTTTTTATTTGTTTTTTTACAATCGAAAAGAATGCGCTTATCTGATTAATACTCAGGATTCAAATTTAATTAAAGTACCTTTTTTAAAATAGCAGACTGCAGGATTTCCAAGGCTTTATTCGCCGTTCTGTCAATCACTTTTTCACGAGGTTGGCCAAAATTGAACTCGGATACCAGAACTTCATTAGGAGTAGCCAACGCAATAAACACCACGCCTACATCCGCTTTTCCGGGTTCCGAGGTCGGACCGGCATTGCCTGTGGTAGCCAAAGCATAATCGGTTTTCAGTATTTTTTGAGTATTTAATGCCATAGCCGAGGCAACTGCTGCACTAACAACACCGTGTTGGTTAATTAACTCCGCATCAATACCAAGAACATTTATTTTGGTTTCGGTGGCATAACTAACAATACTTCCCTTGAAATATTGTGAAGCACCGGCAACGGAAGTCAGCATTTGGGCAATTTTCCCACCGGTACAGCTTTCGGCTGTGGCGATGGTTTTCTGCTGTTGGGAAAGTAATTTACCAATAACCACTTCTAAGGTTTCTTCTTCATCAAAACCAACGATGATGTCTCCGATGATTTTGGTCAAAGAGGTTACATTCTCTTCTATTTTACTTTCCAATAATGCTTGATCTTGGCCGCGAGCAGTAAGGCGCAATCTGACTCTTCCCGGACTGGGCAAATAGGCCAATTTAATAAAATCGGGTAAATTGTTTTCCCAGTCTTCTATTTTTTCGGCTATTCTGCTTTCTCCTTCACCGTAAGTCATGATGGTTTTGTGGAGAATATAAGGACGTTTGTACTCTCTAACTACTTTAGGAATGATTTCAAAATCAACCAAATACTTCATTTCATAAGGCACTCCGGGCAACGAAATGTAAACTGTGTTTTCTTTCTTCATCCACATTCCCGGCGCTGTTCCCATTTTGTTAAAAAGCACTTCACATTTGGAAGGAACTAAAGCCTGGTCACGATTTAACCGGGTTATCGGCCGCTTGTAAAAACCTTCAATGATTTCCGTAACATGAGCTAAAACGGCTAGGTCTTCGACTAAAGTATCTTCAAAATATTCGCAGAATGTCTTTTTGGTAATATCATCTTTGGTTGGTCCCAATCCACCGGTTATGATGACCAAATCGACTTTATTCTGTAAAGAAGAAAAAGTATCGAGTATGTGTTGCTTGTTATCGGAAATGGAAAGCATTTCGTGGGTTTGCACCCCAATTTTATCCAAGGCCTTGGCGATATAACCCGAATTGGTATCGACTATTTGCCCGATGAGAATTTCGTCGCCGATGGTGACTATGGTTGCTTGCATTTTTTTAAGGTTCTGAGATTCTGAGGCACTAAGGTACTGAGGTTTTATCAGACACCAAAGAAACCAATAGATTACTAATTAGCCCCGGTTGTAGTGTAAATCCTCGAAGAGATTGAAACGGAAAACGGGAACTACCACCACTGATAATTCCCGAACCATTCGCTCATTATTTTTTAAACTTCGAAATCTTTTTTAATTTCTTTAACTGCCTTCTCCACTTGACTTTGGATGCTGGCAAAAGTATCATTGATTTCTTTGCGTTTGCCTTCTCTTTTGGTCCAAGCTTCTACCTGAAGAATTTCTTCAAACGCCACAGTCATTCCCAACAAATCTAAGGTTGGTTTGATTTTGTGCGCATAGGCATAAGCTAATTTATGGTCTTTTTCTTTGATACCCAATTCAATTTGTTTCATGTCTTCGGGTACTTCGGTGACAAACAAATCGATGATTTGCATTACAAATTCGGGATCGTTGTCTGAAAGTGCGTAAACTTTCGCTAGGTTGTAGTTTATAGCCATTATTTTATGTGTAATCTTAGTAGTTTTTTATCTTCTATAAATCCTTCCAGCACATCGTTTGGTGTCACTTTGGCGACTCCTTCCGGTGTTCCTGTAAAAATTATATCTCCTTTTTTCAAAGTGAAATACTGAGAAACATAAGAGATGATTTCATCAATCTTCCACAACATGTGACCGGTATTTCCTTTTTGAACGGTCTTTCCGTTATTGGTCAACTCAAAAGTAATATTTTCCACCGAATTAAAATGATTTTTCGGCAGAAAGTCACCAATTATCGCTGAACCGTCAAATGCTTTGGCTTTTTCCCAAGGCAAACCTTTTTCTTTCAACTTGGTCTGAATGTCTCGAGCGGTAAAATCAATTCCCAATCCAATTTCGTCATAATACTTGTTGGCGAACTTAGTATCAATGTATTTACCCATTTTATTGATTTTGACAATCACTTCGATTTCGTGGTGGATATCACTGCTGAATTCGGGGATAACAAAAGGCGCTTTATCGGGTAAAACAGCCGAATCGGGTTTCATAAAAATCACCGGTTCGTCCGGACGCTCATTGTTGAGTTCGGCGATGTGATTCACATAATTTCTTCCGATGCAGATGATTTTCATATTTCAAAGTAATTAGTAATTAGTGATTGGTAATTAGTGAAAACTGCTAATCACTAATTACTAGTCACTAGTCACTTTGTATTTAACTTTCTTAGTTTAATTCCGGTTAGTACTTTCTTAGTGTACAATGGAAATTCGGCATTTTGTATCCAACCGAAATAGCCTGGTTCTTTGTCTAAAACCTCATCGACCAAAGCACCTTTGTGTTTGCCGAAAGTGAAGATTTCCTGACCTTTATCGTTTAAAGCGATAAAGCCGGCAAAGTCAACTGATTTTTTACGCGTGGTAAACTCAGACAGCGACTTCATATCGTTTTCCAAATCTTCGTAACGGTCTAATTGCGCTTTGAGGATTTCATAAGTGGCCATGGTATCAGCTTCGGCGCTGTGGGCGTTTTCCAAACTTCCGTTGCAATAAAACTTATACGCAGCACTCAAGGTTCTTTCTTCCTTTTTATGAAAAATAGTTTGCACATCAATTGACACGCGGTTTTTCATGTCAAAATCGACTTCAGCGCGCAATAATTCTTCCGCCAATAACGGAATATCAAATCGATCCGAATTGAATCCGGCCAAATCGGCATCTTTAATCATAGCATGCACTTGTCCGGCTAATTCTTTGAAAGTTGGCTCATTGGCTACTTTTTCATTTGAAATACCATGCACTGCTGTAGCTTGCGGCGGAATAGGAATGGTAGGATTCACCAGCCAAGTTTTGCT
Source organism: uncultured Flavobacterium sp. (assembly GCF_946482535.1). The sequence continues at coordinate 7,482 of NZ_CAMLRU010000087.1, read as the reverse complement.
TTCTTTATTGCCGTTAGGATAAACCTTAAAAATCGAAATTTCTACGATTCGGTCTTTGGCGACATCAATTCCGGTAGTCTCTAAGTCGAAGAAGCAAATAGGTCGGTTGAGTTTTAATTCCATTCTGAAAAGTTAAGTCACAAATATAAAATATTGAAGTTACCGTTAGACGATATTTTAATAAAGATTTATGATTTGTGCATAAAAAAACCCTTCTGAAAAGCAAAAGGGTTGATTTATAATTGTTTGAAATTAAAACTATTTTGGTGTGTCAAATTTATTAATCAGTAAATCCATCTTTTTATGCAAGTCGTCAAAGAAATGATTGGGCGCTTTGATGATAATTTCAAACCCCTCATTTTTAAAATCAACTTTTGAAGCAGCCGGTAAACTTTTATTTTGATTTTCTTCGAATAAATAATCAATCGAAATCTCCAATGCTTCTGCCAGTTTCTTGATGTATTCGTGTTTGATGCTTTTGCCTTGTTCCCAGTTGCCGATAGTGACTTGACTCACCCCAACAGCATAAGCCAAAGCTTCTTGGGAAATCTTTTTTTGCTCTCTGAGGGTTTTGATTTTGGTTCCGGTGGTCATAGTTAAGTGAGTTAGCGTTAAAAGTTTGGTTGAGAAAGTAACTGCCTGAGCAATTATACTAATAACGTGATATTTAGGAATTTATTATATCATCAGTTCTGTTATTTTAATAATAAAACTTTTAATAAATAGTTGTTCTCTTATGAAGATTACCAGCTTTCTTTTAGGAATTGGGAATCCTTATCCGCAACTTTACTTCATTAATTTTAATCTTAAAACGACATGAAAAACTTTACGTAATCTCTAAAACAACTTTCATCATGAAACCTTTTGAAAAACGTAAAGTACCACTCAAAATGAAATCGGCCTTACTGGTTTTTTTAGTAATCCCTATAATGTCTAATGCGCAATCAGATCTGACAGCTATAGTTAGAGGCGGCGAAATTTTAGTAGGCGGTTTAATTACCATTTTCACAACTTCTAAAACCAACCCTAATAGCTCCAACGTGGAAAGTGTTTGCATCAAAAACAAAATGAAGGAGAAAGTCACCTTAATCCTTACCCGACAAACCGAAGAAGGAGAGGAAATCAAAAAAGAATTGGTCATTCAAAGTGACAGCAAGGAATGTTTTTATGATTTACCCAAAGGAATTTATGCCTACGAAATGCTGCTGGCCAATGAAGAAATCTATAAAAAAGGAGAATACCGCATTAAAGACAAAATGGTCATTACTTTGAAGGAGGAACCTAAAGAAGAACCTAAAGACAATGCTGAAGAAGTTTCCAAAGAAACAGACAAACCGGAAGCAACAAAAAACCCGACGGATTAGTCGGGTTTTTCAATTTTAATATTCTCTGTTCACATCAAAAGCTTCCAGATATTCCGCTACTCGTTTTACAAAGCTTCCGCCTAATGCTCCGTCAACAACTCTGTGGTCATAAGAGTGTGATAAGAACATTTTTTGACGAATACCGATGAAATCTCCTTCCGGCGTTTCGATAACGGCTGGCACTTTTCTAATCGCGCCTAAGGCTAAGATTCCCACTTGTGGTTGGTTGATAATTGGTGTTCCGAAAACAGAACCGAAAGTCCCAACGTTTGTTACGGTATAAGTTCCGCCTTGTGTATCATCCGGTTTTAGTTTTCCGGCTTTGGCTCGGTTTCCTAGGTCGTTTACCGCTTTGGCCATGCCAACAAGGTTTAGTTGGTCAGCATTTTTAATTACCGGAACAATCAAGTTGCCGTTAGGTAAAGCAGCGGCCATTCCTAAGTTGATATTTTTTCTTTTGATAATAAAATCACCATCTACAGAAATGTTCATACCAGGGAAATCTTTTAAAGCTTTCGCTACAGCTTCCATGAAGATTGGCGTAAAAGTCAGCTTCTCGCGTTCTCTTTTCTCGAATGCATTTTTAACGCGATCTCTCCATTTTACGATATTAGTAACATCGACTTCAATAAACGATTGTACGTGCGCCGAAGTTTGTACCGATGCCACCATATAACCCGAAATCAACTTGCGCATTCTGTCCATTTCCACAATTTCGTCACCACCGTTTACAGAAATAGGTGTTGCGATTGGGGTTGTTGGTTGTTGGTTGTTGGTTGTTGGTTGCGCCACTGGCTGTTGAACAGCAACAGGTTGAGTTCCTCTATTCTTGATATAATTTAAGATGTCTTCTTTAGTCACGCGTCCGTCTTTTCCGGAACCGGCGATGCTTTCTAATTCAGTTAAAGAAATACCTTCAGCCGTAGCAATGTTTTTTACTAATGGCGAGAAGAATTTATCCGACGATTTAAAATCGGCCGGAGCTGCAATGGTTTGTGCGGCTTCAACTGTTTTAGCTACTTCGGCAACCGGAGTCGCAACTGTTTCCGCTACTGGTGCAGCCGCAACTGAACCGCCTTCGGTTTCAATAATAGCGATGGTTTGACCCACTTTTACCACATCATTCACTTGAAATAAAATCTCAGCCAAAACACCCGAAACTTCACTCGGAACTTCGCTATCGACTTTATCGGTAGCGATTTCCAAAACGGCTTCATCGGCGTCGATTTTTTCGCCTACATTTTTCAACCAATTGGTAATCGTTGCCTCTGCAACACTTTCTCCCATTTTGGGTAATTTCAATTCAAACTTTGCCATATTAATAATCTAAAGTTGCATTTTGTTGTTTCGATTGCAAAATTAATAAAACAAATTAGGATTTAACTGTAATTCTATAATTTTTGTCGCAAATCAATTTGTTTTTTTATGCTAAAATCTGCAGTCTGCGTTCTGCCTTCTTAAATCTTGATTACTTCACCTCTTTCGTTACTACTGTTGCTGCCAATAATGAAATCACTTTCTACAGGTAACAATTTAAAAGTAAACGACTTGTTTTTGTTTTGTTCCAAAAAAGCGATGGCATTTTTAAATCCGGTATAATTGGTATCTAAAATCACCTCGGTATTCATATCTTTCGAAATCGTTTGCGAAATTACTATTTTCCCGTTTTGCAATAGCGTTCTTTCGATGTTTTTTTGCAGTTTGCCGGCTAATTTTTCTTTTAAGGCTTCATTATCAGAAACTAAAATGAAATGCTCAGGCTTGACTTTGACCTTTTGTTTTCCCTTGAAAAGTTTTACAATCGAAAAATAAAAAGCTCCGAAACGCGCCATCAGATTAAAAAATAAGGAGCGTTTAAAATGTTTTTGGTAAAAGAAATTCATAAACTCCCGAAAATGCTTCATATAAGTGGCATCTTTAATGGTGCTTTCTCCTTTGTAATGAATCACCGAAGTTTCGTGAAAATAATAGTTGTATTTCTTCAGTAATAACACTCGATAGGACAAGTCAATGTCATCGGCATACATAAAACAGTTTTCGTCAAAACCTTCCAGCTCATTATACAATTCGCGCTTCATCATCATAAAAGCACCGACCAAAATATCCACTTTCCCGGATTGGTTCTCGCCCAAATGTTGGGCATAATATTGATTAAAGAACGAAGCGTTAGGGAAAATTTTATACAAGCCGAAAATCTTGGTAAAAGCCACCCAAGGCGTTGGAACACCGCGTTTGCTTTCGGGTAAAAAATGGCCTGTGCCGTCGATGAGTTTGCAACCAATAATTCCGAGTTGCGAGTTGCGAGTTGCGAGTTGCGAGTTGAGAATTTTTTCAAAAGTATCTTCGGCGACAACCGTGTCCGGATTTAAGATACAAAGATATTCGCCTTTGGCTTCTTTTACGGCGATATTATTGCCTTTAGGAAAGCCTGCATTTTCTTTGTTTTCGATAAGTTTGATTTGCGGAAAACGCTGTTTCATCATAGCGCAACTGTCATCAGAAGAATTATTATCGATGACGATAATTTCACCATCGATGTTTTCGAGTGCTTTTTGAACACTCAAAACACATTGCTCTAAAAAGTAGCGCACATTATAATTCAGGATGATGACCGATAGTTGCATTGGACAAATATAATAGATTGTTAGATTATTAGACACGGCTGTGCCTTTAGATTATTAGAAATTTGAGTTACTTTTGCCGAAAGTTATCTTTTAACCAACTCATAACTCCTAATTTATAACTCATAACTCAAAGTGAATTACCTTTCTGTAGAAAACATATCAAAGTCTTTTGGCGAAAGAACGTTGTTTAAGGACATTTCTTTTGGCATCAATAAAGACCAAAAAATTGCGTTTATTGCCAAAAACGGTTCGGGCAAAACCCAAATTATGCGCATGATTAATGGCGATGACGAACCCGATACCGGTCAGATTATCATCAGAAAAGGAATCAAAATGGCGTTTCTTTCGCAAAACAATAACCTGCAAGACGAATTAACTATTGAAGAAAGCATCTTCGCTTCAGACAATGACATACTGCACGTGATTGAACGTTACGAAAAAGCTTTGGAAAATCCGGAAGATGAAGAAAAATACCAACTCGCTTTCGACGAAATGGACCGCCACAACGCTTGGGATTTTGAAACGCAATTCAAGCAAATCCTATCCAAATTAAAATTGGATGACTTAAAACTAAAAGTCAAATCACTTTCCGGAGGTCAAAAAAAGCGATTATCCTTAGCGATTATTTTAATCAACCGCCCGGATTTATTGATTTTGGATGAGCCAACGAATCACTTGGATTTGGAAATGATTGAATGGCTCGAAAGCTACTTTGCCAAAGAAAATATCACGTTATTCATGGTCACGCACGACCGTTTCTTTTTAGAGCGTGTTTGTAACGAAATCATTGAACTCGACAACGGAAAACTATACAGTTACAAAGGCAACTACTCTTATTATCTACAAAAGAAAGAAGAGCGCATCGCCATGGAAAATTCGACCATAGACAAAGCCCAAAATCTTTTTGTGAAAGAATTGGCATGGATGCGTCGCCAACCCAAAGCGAGAACCACCAAATCCAAATCGCGCCAAGATGATTTTTACAAAATTAAAGCCGTAGCCGAAAGCCGCAGAAAAGAAAATGTAGTCGAGCTCGAAATCAATATGGAACGTATGGGCAGCAAGATTATTGAGCTGCACAAACTCTATAAAAAATTTAAAGACAAAGTCATCCTCGATAATTTCAGTTACGATTTCCAACGAGGAGAACGCATCGGAATCATTGGTAAAAACGGAACCGGAAAATCAACTTTTCTCAACATCCTAACCAAAACCATGGTGCCCGATGCCGGAAAAGTGGTTATTGGTGACACGATTAAAGTGGGCTATTACACCCAAAGCGGCATCAACCCAAAACCGGGACAAAAAGTAATCGACATCATCAAAGAATACGGTGAATACATTCCGCTAACCAAAGGCAAAATCATTTCAGCTTCGCAATTGCTGGAACGCTTTTTATTCGATGCCAAAAAACAATACGACTTTGTAGAAAAACTGAGCGGTGGCGAATTAAAACGGTTGTATTTGTGTACGGTTTTAATTCAGAATCCGAACTTTTTAATCCTCGATGAGCCAACGAACGATTTAGATATTGTAACGTTAAATGTGTTAGAAAGTTTCTTGTTGGATTATCCGGGCTGCTTATTGGTGGTCTCTCACGACAGGTATTTTATGGACAAGATTGTGGATCACTTGTTCATTTTCAGAGGCGAAGGACAAATAGAAGATTTCCCGGGCAATTATTCCGATTTCAGAGCTTATGAAGATTCGGCTGAACCCAAAACCTTATCAAATGTCTCAACCGAAAAAGTCAATTGGAAACAAAACAATCCGACGACTTCGGGCTTGAGCTTTAACGAGCAAAAAGAATTCAACAAAATCGAACGAGAAATCAAAGACTTAGAATACGAGAAAAAACAAATCGAAAACCAATTCGCCGAAGGCAAAGTGGCAGATGCTGATATCACCACCAAAGCCAATGAATTGCAAGCTGTAATTCAGAAACTCGAGGAAAAAGAAGAGCGCTGGTTTGAGTTAAGTTCTAAAATGGAATAAAGAGCTGTCAGCTTTTAGCCATTAGCCCAAAAAAGCTAACCGCTTAAAGCTAACCGCTTAAAGCTATATAAATGCTACAACAAATAAAGTCATACCTAAACTTTCTCTACCACTCCAAAAACGAACACGGCGTGCATTCGCCTTTTGTGTTTCAATTGGTGACCAAATGTTTTTATGATAAAAAGCATTATGCCGAATATTCGATTTTAAAAAGTTACCGAAATGCTCTTTTACAAAACAACAACACCATCGAAGTAACCGATTTTGGTGCCGGTTCCAGAGTGTTCAAAAGTAATACACGCCAAATTGCTAAAATCGCCAAAACCGCAGGAATTACCCCAAAAAGAGCCGAGCTACTTTTCAGAATTACAAAGTATTTTCAACCCGAAAATATCCTGGAAATCGGCACTTCATTAGGATTAGCAACTTCAGCTTTATCTTTAGGCAATCCGAAAGCTACAATTACCACATTGGAAGGTTGTGAAAACACTTTGGCTGTAGCTCAAAAGCAATTTAAAGAATTCAAATTAGCTAATGTTCATTCGGTCGCAAGCGAGTTCAATTGCTTTCTTTCAAACTGCCAACTGAATACTGAACACTGCCAACTCATTTACTTCGACGGCAACCATTCCAAAGCCGCAACACTCGAGTATTTCGAATTGTTACTACCAACCATTACCAACGAAACCGTATGGATTTTCGACGACATTCATTGGTCAACCGATATGGAAGAAGCTTGGGAAATCATCAAACAGCACCCGAAAGTAACGGTCACTATCGACACCTTTCAATGGGGTTTGGTTTTCTTTCGCAGCGAACAAGAAAAAGAGCATTTTGTCATTCGTACCTAAAATTTGTAACAAATCCTCCTCACAGTTTACTTATATTTACAATTCGTAATTCCTAATTCGTAATTCCTAATTACAATGGCCAATCCATTAATCAACATAAAAAATTTAAAACGCGATTTCCAACTCGGAAGCGAAACCATCTACGTTTTAAAAGGCATCGATTTACAAATCAACAAAGGCGAATATGTAGCCCTGATGGGACCATCCGGTTCCGGAAAATCAACTTTGATGAACCTTTTGGGTTGTTTGGATACGCCAACATCCGGAACGTATATCTTGAACGGAAAAGATGTCAGCCAAATGCACGATGACGATTTGGCCGAAATCCGAAACAAAGAAATCGGCTTCGTCTTCCAAACCTTCAACTTGTTACCCAGAACTACGGCTCTAGACAACGTGGCCTTACCCATGATTTACGCCGGCTATTCCAAATCGGAAAGAAACGAGAGAGCCACCGAAGTGCTGACACAAGTTAATCTATCCGACAGAATGGACCACCAGCCTAACCAACTTTCGGGCGGTCAACGCCAGCGTGTTGCGATAGCCAGAGCTTTGGTCAACAAACCTTCCATCATTTTAGCCGACGAACCAACGGGGAATCTCGACAGTAAAACCTCCGTAGAAATCATGAATCTCTTCAACGATATT
>NZ_CAMLRU010000086.1 GCF_946482535.1 uncultured Flavobacterium sp. | reverse complement strand
TCAAATCGTGGGATACAATTTGGGCATATTCATTCAGACTTTCATTTTGTTTTTCCAAACTTTTCAGCAACTCTTCTTTTTGCAATTCTAATTTTTTTTGCTCGGTAATGTCAAAATGAATACCGATACTTCCGATGAGTTCACCGTTTAAATTATAGTTTGGCGCACCACTAATCAGCCAATACCTTTCTTCATTTGACTTGATTTTAACCTTTATTTCATAAGAATCCGATATGCCTTTGGCGCGAACTTCCTGTTTAGAATTGATGATGTTTTTGTTTTTATCTTCTAAAAAGAGCTCAGCTGCCTTAGAATTGATAAGCTCTTCAGAAGAATAGCCACTCATCTCAGAAAAGGATTGGTTGACGAATTTAATATTGTCGTTAATATCTACCTCAATCAAGCCCATATTCATATTGGTGATGATGTTGCTGTATTTTTCCCTTTCCGCTTCCAGACTTTGCTCATATTTTTTCTGGATAGTGATGTCATCATAACTCCACAAGTGTCCGTCGTATTTTTTGCCGCGATAAATCGGAATAAAACTGCGCTGGATGATTCTGCCGTCAACCATTTCAATATCTTCGGCTATAACGGTTCTTTTTTGTTTTAAAATTTCGTCAATTCGCTTTAAAAAGCTATCCGGATTTTTAAATAAAAATTTTGATTGTTGGGCGGCTTCTGAGCAATCGATACCTTTCATCTTTTCGGGGTCAATGTCAATTCCGAATAAGTCACAGAATCGTTTGTTGACCAATAATATTTTCCGATTGACATCTTCCAACAAAATCCCCGATTGCAAATTAATAATCAAGGAATACAAACGGTTTTCGGATTCAAGGAGATGTTGGTTGAACTCTTTTTCCAATGAAATATCTTCCTGCATGGTAAAATATTTCAATACATTACCGTTTTCGTCATGTAGTGCCCTTCCTTGAACACGGGACCAATATTTCTTTTTAGATTTTTTATAATTAATAATGTCACAATTAAACGGAAGTCCTTTTTTCATATGGTCTCCCAAATAGGCCACCGTTTTTTTATCGGTTTCCGGACCTTGTAACACTGTTTTGATTTTTTTCCCGATTACTTCTTCCAAAGTGAATTCGGTAATATCGGTAAAACTGTCATTCACCCATTCGATGCGGCTTTTGTTGTCGCAAATGATTACTGCACTGGTGTTTTTTTCGGCTATAGAAGACAATAATTGGAGCTTTTCTTCTTGCTCTTTTTCCAGGGTAACATCTTCAATCACCGCAAAATAGTAAATGATTTTCCCGTTCTCATCTCTTACCGGTTGTTTGGTGGTTTTGTACCAGAAGGTTTTGTTATTGTAGGTAAGATTGGCTTTTTCTCCTTCAAATATTTTTCCTTCTTTAAAACCGCGAAGCACTTCTTGTATTTGGTCTTCCTCGGTAATTTTACAAGGACCGAAATCTAAAATAAATTTGCCGATGACTTCTTCATTAGGAAGCCCAACAATATTTAAATAAGCATTATTACACCACAAAATTTCTCCGTTTGGTTTAAATAAAACCACACCGTTTTTATTGGCACTGGCTACCAGTGAAAGTTTGTTGAGTTCTTCCTTGTCTTTTTTGAGTATTTTTCGTTGCTCGTTTACGGTTTCTAAAAGCTCTTTTAGTTCTTTATAGTTAATTTCCTGATTCTTAGAAATGTGTAAGATGTCTAATAAAGGGTCGTGAAAGGCAAAGTCATTGAGTGTAAGGTTCCTTTCAATCACTTCATTCATCGAGATGAACCAAGGTGATCCTACAAACAAAAAGGTATTGTCTAATTTTTCAAATTGGCCTCTCAAAGTAACTTTGCTCGAATCTTTAGCGGTTATAATGACTAATTGATCAATGTTTTGGTGAAAATTTTCCGGAGTGATTTTGCTGACATGAGGTCTTACAATTGAAAAAATAGAGTCAAAAGGAATCTTTTCCGCTATTCCGGTCACAATTTTAGGAATGTTTTTTCCAAAACCTATAATTTGCAATTGCTCATTCAATAAAATATAAAAGGGAAATATTTTATTGAAAAGAGTTGTGCTTAAATTGAAACCGTTATTTTTCACTATGATGGCCAGCTTATTTTAAAAACTTCGTTACTATCTCCTTTTTGTCTTGTTTTGAGCAATTCAATCTCGACTTTTGTTTCAAATAAAAGGCCTAAACCTTGAATCAAACCTCTAACAAACTCTTGTAAACCTTCTCTTTTTGAAAAGTAATGCAAGTGCAGGCTGTTGTCTTCTATGTCGCTTATTTTGAATTCCGGTGGTGTTAACTTTGGAAACAACAACATCACGCGATTGTGAAACAACGGCAGATTAATTAAAAAATCTTTGAGGTTGTTACCTCCGGCTTCCATGAGCCCCGAATACTTATCTTTGGTTGTCTTGACTATCCACCATTCTCCGAAATTTACCAATACCGATTCCAAACTCATGTTCATCTCGGTCGCTATGGTAGTGGCCAATTTGAAAGTAATGTCATCATCATAGGGTTCGCTACTGATGAAATAATTTTGTTCAATGCCGCTTTTTTCTAATATCACATTCCATTTTTCAGATCCGTAATTACTAATTACTAAATCTTCAATGGATTTATTTACAATTCCATACATAGCTTTAGGCCTTTATTAATACATTTTCACTCCAATATTCTATAACTTTGTTTATTCTGGTTACATAATCCTCATATTTTAACGGCTTTAAAATATAACCGGCAATGCCTATTTTATAACATTCCATAATGTCTTTAGGATTGTTGGAGGTGGTTAGCACTATGGCCGGTATGTGTTTCAAAGTAATATCTGATTTCAGCGTGGCCAAAAATTCCACTCCGTTAACCTTGGGCATGTTTAAATCTAAAACAATGATATCCGGCAGAGGCTTGTTATTGGTTAAGATTTCTAAAGCTTCTTCTCCGTTTTTGGATTCAATGATTTGATGTTTTTCTCCCAAAGTTTCCAACACCTTTATAAATTTCATCACTTCTATAGTGTCATCTTCAATAAGAAGTATTTTCAGGCTTTTTTTCATAGGAATGTTGAAGTTTAACAAGTTATCAAAAATAATTTAAATTATTTTTTTGGCGATTTAATTTAGTTAAAATGTTAATATGTATAGACAAAAGGTAATTAAAAATATTTAATTGGCTATTAATTGTAGTTTAATTGTTTTGAAAATAAGCTGAATAAAACGGTTTTATCTTATGATTTTAACCAATATCGGATTCCGATTATCTTCTTTTTTTTACCTTAAGACGATTATTTACAGCTTTTGAATGGAACTAAAAGCCGTAATCAAACCGGTTATTAAAATCAATATTAACACGATTTTTTTAAACTGGGTTTCCGATATTTTTTCCAGTATTTTTTTTCCGATATAGGTTCCGATGATGCTCACTACGAATAGTATCGGAATCAAATACAAATCATCTTTATGGATAAAACCGTTCAAACCGTAAACAATAGCACGACTTCCGTCAATACCCAAATCAATTACGGCTGAGGTGGCAATAAAGACTTGCATTTTTAAATTAAAAGCGGCCAATGTCATCCCGCGAATAGCGCCGCCCGTTCCAATCAATCCCGCTATAAAACCTGAAGCAATACCTCCGGTTACACTGTTCAGTGTGGTTGGTTTGATGACGATAGTATTAAAAGTTAAAAAGAAAAGACTCAATCCGATAAGAAAAACAGCCAATCCCATTTCCAGCCATTGAGAGTCGATAAACCGACTGAGATAAGCACCCAAGACTACAAAAATCACCGCCGGAATACCCAAATTTATCAAAAGTTGCCTATCAAATCCTTGCCTGAAGAAGCCTATTTTGGTAAGATTACTTAATACATGAAACATAGCCGTAACGCCCAACACCGAATGGAAATCCAGAAAGTAACTGGCTATAGGTACAAAAAACAGCGATGAGCCAAAGCCACCAACAGTACCTAAGATTTCTGCCAATAGCGCCAACAGTATAAAATAAATGAGATAATCCAAGATGATGGTAATTTAGCAATGAAAGATACTGAAAAAAAGCCGCAAAATCAGTAATGTAAAAGGAAGTTGCTTGCTTGGTCTTTATGCAAGTGATTTGATCAACGTGTTAACCTCTTTTTGAGTAATGTAATTTGTCCCAAATGATAATAACTGTGTTCAATCATGGCTTCAATGTTACGCTCATAAGTTCCGTATTTCTCTTCCACAAAAGCGCTTTTAAGTTGGGCTTCAGACAGTTGTTCCACTAAAGTGGCAAACGCTTCGGCATCTTTCCAAAATTTAGCCAAAAATGCCTCCCAATCTTGCTGACTTTCAATTGGCGGAAAATCAAAACTAAAGCGGTCTTTGATGTCAAGCGTTCCGCCTCGAAAGACTTGGTTCAAACCTTGGATGTAATAATGAATATGTTGAGCCAAATCGGCAATGGTATTCAAAGAATCTAATTTGGTGGTTGCCAATTGCCAATCGGTGTTGTCCAACTGGGCTTTAAAATTGGTATTGGCCACCCAAGTTCCGTTTAGGATAACTTCTCTGAATCTGCTGGCAATTTCTGTTGGTTTCATGTTCTGCGTATTTTTAACCTTAGCTAAAATACTAAAAATGATTCAGAGGAAGAAAATAAGATAACAACCAACAACCATCAACCAACAACCAACAACCATCAACCATCAACCATCAACCAACAACCATCAACCAACTAAACCGTCATCGAAAACAATTGGGTTTGCGGTGTTTTTCTTTTTAGTCGAAGGTCGAAAGCCATACAAATATTACGAACGAAGGCTTTGCCTTTTTCGGTAACTTCTAAACTATTGGGTTTTATATACAGCAAACCGTCTGTTTCCATTTCGTGCAGCTGTGCTAATACTTCCGGTAATTCATCAAAGTACAACGCATCATCTTGCCATGAGGTGATAAATTGGCACATTAAATTTAGAATATGACGTCGGATAATTAAATCTTCTTTGGTCAACACATGACCGCGATATACCGGTAACTCATTGTTGGCCAAACGGTCGTAATAAGCTTCTAGTTCTTTTTCGTTTTGCGCAAAAGCATACCAACTGTCACTGATAGACGAAACACCCAAGCCAATCATCAGCTGGGTTTTAGACGCCGTATAGCCCATAAAGTTGCGGTGCAGTTTTCCGGCTTTGAAAGCGTGGTACATCGAATCATCTTCTAAAGCAAAGTGATCCATGCCTATTTCGTGATAACCTTTTTGGGACAAAAGGGCTTTTCCCACTTCATACAGCTTGCGTTTTTCATCATCTTTAGGCACGTCTTCATCCTTAAAACCACGTTGGCCGTTGCCTTTAATCCAAGGCACATGGGCATAACTGTAAAAGGCCAATCGGTTAGGGGAAAGCGAATTGGTTTTTTCAATAGTATCAATGACATTCTCTAAAGTTTGAAATGGCAACCCAAAAACCAAATCGTGTGAAATGGAAGTGTAACCAATTTCTTTGGCCCAAAAAGTAACTTTAGCCACATTGTGAAAAGGTTGGATGCGATGGATAGCCGTTTGTACTTTCTCACTATAATCCTGCACACCAAAACTCACCCTTCTAAAACCTAAATCATACAAGGTTTGCAAATGCAGGCGAGTGGTATTGTTAGGATGGCCTTCAAAGCTAAATTCATATTCGGCTGCTTTTTCGGCTCGGCTGAGAATACCGGTAATGAGTTTCTCTAAATGTTCCGGGGAAAAAAAGGTGGGTGTGCCGCCGCCCAAATGGATTTCTTTAATAATGGGTTTGGCCGGAAATAAATCACAATACAATTGCCATTCTTTTAAAACCGCTTCTATATAAGGGTGCTCCACTTCATGGCGCTTGGTGATTCTCTTATGACATCCGCAAAACGTACACAAACTTTCGCAAAAAGGCAGGTGAATATACAAACTGACGCCTTCAGTAGCATTACTTTCTTTAAAACTTCGAATAAAAGTTTCCTGCCATTCATTAGCGGAAAATGAAGTTTCGTTCCAATAAGGAACGGTCGGATAACTGGTGTATCTCGGACCGGGAACATTATATTTTTGGACTAAAGAAACGGACATACTACTATTTTACAAGGACAAAAATAGTAGGTGTTTTTTTCAATAAAAATGACAATTGTCATATGAGCCAATTAATCCTTGATTATTTTGATGGTTTGCTGATTGAATTCCAGCAAATAAGTCCCGTTGGCCAGTTCGCTCAGATTGAGTTGCGTTTCATTTGACTCAATGGCAAAAGTTTTCAATTTTTGTCCCCATAAAGAATATAAAGTGGCTTGTCCGCGATAACCATCAGTTGTCAACGTTATAAAATCTTTAGACGGATTGGGATAAACCAATGCCGAAATCAATTCATTTTCCGGCACTTCTAAAGTAGTTTGGGTAAGTTTGGCCAAAAAAGGATAATATTGAAAATTAGTTGTTCCCGCTTGCCAACCGTCAAAGCTAACCACATTATTGGCCATGCCCGAAACCAATACGCTTCCGTCATTCAATACGGTAATGCCGTCAGTTCGATCTTCCGAATGGCCACCGGCAGTTTTGGCCCAAAGTACCGTTCCTTGCGGAGAATATTTTAAAATCAGTGCATCGTTGCTGAAACCGGTTTGGGTTTGGGAACTCACATTGGCATTCCATTGAATAGTCCCTTGAGTATTGGCAGCTACATAAATATTGCCCTGTTGGTCTAAAGCCAAGAAGTTTCTATGGCCAAGTGATACATTGCCGCTACCGGGAACTTCTCTAATCCATTGTACTAATCCGCTTGTATTTAATTTAGCCAAAAAGAAATCAGTATTGTTCGTTGGGCCTTCAGTAGGAGTACCGACAATGGAGAAATTGCCATACAGCGCCGAACTGAAATATACTTCCTCCGGAGTGCGAGCCAAAACCATGGGTTCCGGACAAGTAACATCTTCTACATAATGCATCCATTGCATTTGTCCGCTTGGGTTGTATTTCACTACATAGGTATTGTACAAAAAAGGAGCGGGCATTGCTGTTCCATTGTATAAAGCATTGGTTTCGGCACAGGAACCTGCCGCATAAATATTGCCTTCGGTATCAATGCTTACGGCGCTAATCAGTTTTACATTGCTTTGCGTAATTACTTGAAGGGTATTCCCATTGCCGTCCAGTTTTTCTATAAAGGAATTTTGATAGTCATCATATCCGATAAAAACATTTTGTTGGCTATCAATAGCAATCGCATTAAAATGCTGGGTGAAATCTCCGGGAATGACCTTGTGCCATTGCAGTTCGCCATTAGCATTGAATTTTAACAACAGCGGATGAACATTTTGCAAATTGGTGGTCAAATTAAAATTACCGATAGTAATGTTAGTCAAATAGCTTACAGCCATATAAAGATTACCGGCATTGTCTGTGACCAATTTATAAGCATGTACATTCCCTGTGATATTTTTGGTAGAAACCAAAGTGCCGACAGCATCATATTTATACAAAGCCAAATTGCCAAAAATATCGGTGTAAGGTGTCGCATTATCTTTAAATCCGCAGAGGTATGTATTCCCTAAATGGTCGGAAGCCGTCGGATAACTTATCATGG
Source organism: uncultured Flavobacterium sp. (assembly GCF_946482535.1). Next base: position 3,157 of record NZ_CAMLRU010000086.1, on the reverse strand, counting down.
CCGGATTCATATTGAAGGTAATATTTGGTGTGCGTAACCATTCAAATGTTTGCGCATGCAATCCCAATGACAATAAAAAGGTAAGGGTGAGTATGTAATTCTTTTTCATGATTTTATTCTTGATGATTGATGTTTCAAAAATACTCAAAAGCCTAAAAGGTTGTTTGAAAGACAGGTTGACTTTTGGTAAACAATACCCAACAGGCTCCCAAAATAACATTAGCATTAGTCATATAAACACTAGTTATGCCAAAACATCCGCCATAAAAAAACCGCCATGATTCCTCATGATGGTTTAATCTTTAGTATCTCGGGTAGTTATTGTTTTGCAAATTGTACTTCGGCAATCAATTTAATGTCTTCGCCTACTAAAACACCACCGGTTTCTAAAGCGGCATTCCAAGTTAATCCAAATTCTTTTCGGTTGATTTTACCATTCAAGGAAAGCCCGATTTTAGTATTACCCCAAGGATCTTTCATCAAACCGCTGTATTCCGCCTCCAAAGTGATATTCTTCGTCACGTCTTTGATGGTCAAATCACCATTAATTTTGTATTCGCCTTCGTTTATTTTCGTAACAGAAGTACTTTTGAATCTCAATTTTCCATAGTTTTCTACGTCAAAAAAATCCCCACTTCTCAAGTGATTGTCGCGGTCCTCATTTCCGGTATTGATTGAATTAACATCAGCCGAGAAGTTGATGGTTGAAGTTTCAAACCGGTCTTCTTCGTTTTGAATATCGGACTCAAATGAATTGAATTTTCCCGATACATTAGTAAACATCATGTGTTTTACTTTAAATCCTATTTCTGAGTGGGTTGGGTCAATTGCCCAGGTTGCTTTTGCCATTTTTTTTGTATTTATGAGTTATTGTTATTTTCACAGCACAAAGGTAGGATGGGTGTTGGCGGTTTGCCCTTAACCTAGATTAAGAAATGCAAAACAATTTTATCTATATTTGTTTTATGTCAAAATCTATTTTGTGTATTGGTGCTACTTTGGTAGATGAGTTGTATTTCTGCGACCATCAAACGGTGGCTGCTTCTTCCAATCCGGCTCAAAAAACTACCGCCATTGGTGGGGTAATGAGCAATATAGTACAGCATCTGGCGTTACTTGAAGTTAAGGTGTCACTGCTCACTGCCTTGGGGAATGATGCCGATGGCGCTTACATCACAGCCGCTCTTACCGAGAAGGGAATCGACCTCAGTGAGTCGGTTAGGGTAGAAGCTTCTACCGGAAAATATGTTTCGGTACTCAACCCCGACGGCAGTCTTTTTGTGGCCGTTTGCCAAGATATCAGTCCGCTTTATTTAACCATTCCTCTATTAGAATCCAAAGTTGCTTACTTGAGTCAATTTGATTTGATTTTAATCGATACCAATTTGGCGGCTCCAACCATACAATGGCTGATTAATTTTGCCAATGCCCACCATAAAAAGCTCATTATCGAACCGGTATCGGTACCCAAAGCATCGAAACTGACGGATTTGAATTTAAACGGGGTATTCATGATCACACCCAATGAAGACGAACTGCTCCAACTCAATCACATAGCAACCACCGATACTAAAACCCACTTAGAGGGTTTACTGCACCGTGGCGTTTCTAATGTTTGGTTGCGCAAAGGTAGTCAGGGTTCTGAACTGCACCAAGCCACAGCTTCTTTATCGGTAACCGTACCTGCCTTAACCATCATCGACAGTACGGGTGCCGGCGATGCAGCCCTGGCCGGATGGGTTTTTGGTTATTGTAATCAGGAAGCTGATAAGACTTGTCTGCAATTAGGACATGCCTTGGCTTTTAACGTTTTGCAAATCAAAGGGGCTGTTGACAGCACGCTCAATAAAGAAAAATTATACCAATTAAAGCATACTTATTACCATGATTAACCAAAATTTTATCCAAATACTTCCGGAAGTACAACAAGCGCTAGACAATAATTTACCAATAGTGGCTTTAGAATCCACGATTATCTCTCACGGCATGCCTTGGCCTCAAAATGCAATTACCGCCAAGTTGGTCGAGGAAGAGGTCAGAAAAGCAGGGGCAATTCCGGCCACAATCGCCATCAAAGACGGTAAATGTTTGGTAGGGCTGTCGAGTGACGATATTGATTATTTCGGGCAAACCAAAGACGTTTGGAAAGTCAGCTTGCGAGATATGCCTTATGTCATTGCCAATCAATTACCCGGTGCCACAACAGTAGCGGCAACGATGAGAATTGCAGCCATGGCAGGGATTAAAATTTTTGCTACCGGCGGTACCGGCGGCGTGCATAGAGGAGCCGAAACCACCATGGACATTTCTGCCGACTTAACCGAAATGGCCCATACCAATGTGGCGGTGGTGGCTGCAGGGGTGAAATCGATTTTGGATATTGGATTGACCTTGGAATATCTCGAAACTTTAGGGGTGCCGGTGGTGACCTATGGGCAAGACGAATTTCCCAGTTTTTATTCTTCTAAAAGCGGCTTTCGTTCTCCCTTGCGATTAGATACTCCGGAAGCTATGGCCCAACTCCTGTCTGCCAAATGGGGCTTAGGCCTCAACGGTTCGGTTTTAATTGCCAACCCCATTCCGGCCGCTTTTGAAATGGATCCCGCAGTGATTGAGGAGCACATATCAATTGCTTTGGCAGCCGCAGACGAACAACAAATTAAAGGCAAAGCGGTTACTCCTTTTATATTGCAACACATAGCGTCTCATACAAACGGAGAGAGTTTAGAAGCCAATATCGCCTTGATTAAAAACAATGCCCGAGTAGCTTCGGAAATTGCAGTAGCATTGCACCAATAAATACCTAACGATATTCATATCACCCATAAAAAAACCGCCATGATCCCTCATGACGGTTTTCCTTTTTATGTCAAAGCACTGCTGTTATCGGTTAGGACCAATTGGGCTTTTGGTGATTACATTCTTCTCTTGACTCGATAACAGGCTGTTATGCTGTTACAAATTTGGGCATTTGTCCCCTATAATTTGTTGCACAATTACCACAATCTTTTATATAATTTTCACATTTCCGGTTTTTTTATTGGGTTTTTTAATGTTGAGACGCGATGCATCGCGTCTCTACGGGGTTTAATATACAAACACAATATATCATTTACCAAATTCATTATCAATCCATTTTTTGGGATTATCAATAATG
>NZ_CAMLRU010000085.1 GCF_946482535.1 uncultured Flavobacterium sp. | reverse complement strand
CACAAGTTACCCAGAGTTTCTTTTAATTTAACTATTGACAATACTCCTTATGCCGAAGGCAACAAAAAAGGAGTTGACGATTTGACCAGTAGCTTAATCGGAAACGGTTCTACTAAAACACCAAAAGATGCTTTCAATGAAGAAATTGACTTTTTGGGAGCCAACATTAACTTCTTTTCTTCCGGAGCTTCAGCCAGTGGTTTGTCAAAACACTCCAAAAGAATTTTAGAATTGATGGCAGAAGGCGCTTTAATGCCTAACTTCACTCAAGAAGAATTTGACAAAGAAAAAGACAAATTAATAGAAGGGTTAAAAACACAAGAAAAAAGTGTTACCGCAGTAGCCGGAAGAGTAGAAAGAGTTTTGGCTTACGGCAAAAATCACCCTGCCGGAGAATACTTGTCTGAAGAAACCATCAACAATGTTTCTTTAGCCGACGTCAAAGAAAACTACAGAACCTACTTCGTTCCAAGTAATGCTTATTTGGTTGTAGTTGGTGATGTAAAAACGAAAGAGGTTAAAAAAATGGTAGAGAAATTATTTGGCTCATGGACTAAAGCTACAGCGCCAAACTTAACCTATTCTAACCCATCAAACGTGCAATATTCACAAATTAATTTTGTGGACATGCCTAATGCTGTTCAATCTGAAATCACTATTTTAAATACGGTTAATTTAAAAATGGGAGATCCTGATTTCTTCCCGGTAATTTTAGCTAACCAAGTTTTTGGAGGTGATTTCAACAGTTATTTGAACATGAATTTGAGAGAAAAACACGGCTGGACTTATGGGGCTCGCTCTAGTGTTGGTTTCGACAAAAACATGCACAGTATTTTCAAAGCAAACACTCAAGTGAGAAATGCCGTAACCGACAGCGCTGTGGTGGAAGCCTTAAAAGAGCTGAAAAGAATCAGAACCGAAAAAGTATCGGACGAAGCTTTAAACAATGTTAAAGCCGGATATGTAGGTCGTTTTGTGATGCAAGTTGAAAAACCGGCCACTGTAGCACGTTATGCTTTGAACACAGAAACAGAAGGTTTACCGGCTGATTTCTATGAAAATTATATCAAAAACATCAATGCCGTTACACCGGAAGACATTATGAGAGTGGCTAATAAATACTTTTTAGCTGATAACTTAAGAATTTTAGTAGTTGGAAAAGCTTCTGAAGTTCTACCGGGATTGGAAAGTTTAAAAATTCCTATTTTCTACTTTGACAAATATGGTGTTCCAAGCGAAAAACCGGCCATGAAAAAACCGGTTCCGGCAGGAGTAACTGTAAAAACTGTTATCGACGCTTACATTAATGCTATCGGTGGAGAAAAAGCGGTTAAATCGGTTAAATCAATCGCTTCAGTTGGATCAACCAATATTCCGCAAGCGCCTATGCCGTTATCCTATAATTCAAAAATTGATTCTAAAGGCAGAATGATGGTTGAATTGTCTATGGCCGGTATGGGTTCATTGATGAAACAAGTAGTCAATGGCAACTCAGGCTATATGATGCAACAAGGTCAGAAAAAAGTATTAGAAGGAGAAGACTTGGCCAAAATGAAAGAAAGCGCCGTAATGTTTAATGAAACCTTATTGCCTGCCAAAGCCGGTGTTACTCTTACAGGTATCGAACCAATGAACGGAAGCGATGCTTACACTGTTGTTGACGGAGACACAACTCATTATTTTGACGTGAAAACCGGTTTAAAAACAGCCGAAGCTACAACTGATGAGCAAGGAGGACAAAAAGTAACAAGAGTAACCACTTACAACGATTACAGAGAGGTAAAAGGTGTTAAAGTTCCTTTCAACACTATCATGAACGTTGGTTTCGAATTAGACATCAAAATGTCTGAAGTTAAAATCAACGAAGGCGTTTCAGATGCTGATTTTCAATAATTGAAATTCCTATAGATTAAAAGAAAGACCGTTATTGCTAACGGTCTTTTTTGTTTTTATAAATTCCAAAATACAAAAAGCAAATTCCAAATAAAATTCAAACTATAAATTTGCAAATATCAAACCTTCTCCTCTCTGAATTCTGGCTTTACATTCTATTTTTTACTCGAAAGATAAACGCCAATTAGTATGATAAAAGCCCCTATAAATTGAACCGGTGTCAACATTTCATTATCGAGTAAACCCCAAAAGAAAGCCACTACCGGAATCAAATAAGTTACCGAAGTTGCAAAAACCGGAGACGAAATTTGAATTAATTTGTAAAAAAGGACATTGGCAATTCCGGTGCCGATGATTCCCAAAACCGCCACAAATATCATGGCGTGTTGCACTTGCTCAAACTGAACTACCGAAAAGAAATCGGTCAAAGACAAAATGATCAGCGCCGGAAACAGCATCACTAAAAAGTTGCCGACCGTAATGGTCAAAGGCTTTAAATCGGATAAATATTTTTTGATGAAATTCACATTCATCGCATAACAAATCGAAGCAATCAATACCAATATCGTGTACCAATAATTCTGATCGGGATGGTTGGAAGCACCGTTAAAAATAAGCAACATCGTTCCGGCAAAACCAATAACCACGCCTATAATTTGGGTTCGTTTAAAATCTAATCCAAAAACAACTGCGCCCAAAATTAAGGTGTTTAAAGGCGTCAACGAATTGAGTATCGAACTCACCGAACTGCTGATTTGGGTTTGTGCCATGGCAAAAAGATAGGCCGGAATAAAAGTGCCGAATAAAGACGTCAGCGCAATAAACTTCCACTTGTGCAACGGAATGGTCACCACATTTTTAAATCCTATCAACAAAAGAAACAGCGCACAAAAAATAATTCGCAAAGAACCCAATTGAAACGGATTCAAACTTACCAATCCTTTTTTGATCAATATAAAGGAACTTCCCCAAATCAGGGCAAGTACAATCAAAATAATCCATTTAAAGTTTTGTGATTTCATAGGCAATTATCTGACTTCAAATTTTGTAATTATTTTAAGAATAATAACTTTAATTTTTATTTATTTTTGTCCACACAAACACGCAATTAAGAATTAAAAATACAAACACCATGAATTTCACCAAATCATTAGCGACCTTAGGCATAGTTTCCACCATGCTTTTCAGTTGCAAAGATACCGCAAGTAAACCTACAACTGACGACACAAAAGAAGCTACCGCAACCACACAAAAAGCACCGGCAGTTGCTGCTAAACCGGAAACAGCCAGTTTTAAAATTGAAGGAATGACTTGTGCTATGGGTTGCGCGAAAACCATCGAAAAAGAATTGTCGGAAATGAACGGCGTTCAAAAAGCCAAGGTAGATTTTGACAAAAAAGAAGCCACCGTTGAATTTGATGCCGCAGTCTTAACGCCAGAAAAATTATATGCTACTGTTGAAGCTACCGGCGACGGAGCAACTTATAAAGTAGTGGCTGCAAAATAAAAACAATCCGCTTAAAATTATAAAGAAAAAGGAACTCGTTTGAGTTCCTTTTTTATTTAGTTTCGCCCTGTTCGCCTAACGGTCACGCGTCCATTGAATCGTCTCCATCAATTGTTGCATATCGTTTTTGATATAATCTGCCGCCGGCATAATCGAATCAAAATTGGGTTTGGCATAAAAATAAACCGAGCCGGTTACAAAATGCTTGATGCTGTCGGTGGCATAAAACTGCGCATTGGTCGCGGCATTTCCCCTTACTTGGTAAAACATGCCGTATACTTTTTTATCCGGATTGATATAAGGTTGTTCCAAAATATCATCGGCTTTGATTACGTGTTCATAGGTCAGTTTTTGCGCATCTCTCAGCAGCTTGTCGATATTGCCGTTTACGGGTTTATAAGTCAGGTAAATGGTTGCTTTCATTTTTGGATAATGAATGGAAAAACCACAATTCTTATCTTCTTTGATAATCGCATCTTCATTGATATCAAAAGCTACCGGACACTGATTGCTGAAAGAAGCATATTGGGCTATCGGATAATCCAATCGCAGTTGGCTTGCCGGTTTGGGCAAGGCTTCGTTTTTACAACTTGCAAAACTTACCAGCAAAATCACCGTTAAAAAGCCTATTGTTTTGTGTGTTTTTGTTTTCAATTATTCTAACGTTACTTTTAATTGTTTAATTCTTTTTTTGTCGACTGTTTCTATGGTAAAGAGCACTCCTGAAAAATAAATTTTTTGTCCTTTTTTCGGAAAGTTACCTAATATTTCCAAGATAAATCCGGCTAAGGTCTCGGCTTCTCCTTTTTGTTCTTCGAATGCTTCTTCGTCTACTTCCACTATTCGATAGAAATCTTTGAGATTGATTTTCCCTTCAAAGAGAAAATTTTTATCGTCTATTTGGGAGAAATTGATATTCTCATCATCAAACTCATCCGAAATATCGCCGACAATTTCTTCGATTACATCTTCCAAAGAAACCAATCCTGAAGTACCGCCGTATTCGTCAACTACTATCGCCAAATGGCTTTTCATACGCTGAAAATCTTTGAGCAAATCATCGAGCTTTTTATTCTCGGGCACAAAGAACGGTTCGCGCATTAACGGGTTCCAATCAAACTCCTTTTTGTGAATGTGCGGAATCAAATCTTTCACAAAGAGTATGCCTTCAATTTGGTCGATGCTTTCACGGTAAATCGGAATTCGGGAATAGCCTTTGTCTACAATTTTAGGATAAATATCGGCAAACGATTCTTCAATTTCGAGCGCAAAGATATCAATTCTCGGGCTCATTACCTGCTTGGTATCAGTGTTTCCGAAAGAAACAATGCCTTCCAGAATTTTTTGTTCGTCAAAAGTAGTGTCATCAGTTGAAGTCATCTCCAAGGCTTGAGATAATTGGTCTACCGAAATATTGCTTTTTTGTCTTCCCAATTTTTCATGCAAATAATTCGAAACCGATCGCATGGGCAAACTAATCGGCGAAAGCAATTGGTCTAAAACAAATAAAGGTTGTGCCATCGATAAGGCAAATTTTACATTGTTGCGACTGGCATAAACTTTAGGCAAAACCTCTCCAAATAAAAGGATAAGGAAAGTAATCAGAACCACTTCAACAACGAACTTTACCCAAGGTATGGCTATGGAAGTAAAAATAGAATTGCCTACAAAAGAAAAAAGGATGATGACTCCGATGTTGACAAAGTTGTTGGCCAACAATAGCGTTGCTAAAAGCTTTTTGGGTTTTTGCAACAGTTTGGAAATCAAATTGGCCTTTTGCTGACTTTTATCTGCCAGTAGTGTCAAATCATTTGGGGAAAGTGAAAACAAAGCCACTTCGGCTGCAGAAACCATCGCTGAACAAAACAGCAGCAGAACAATTCCTAAGCTTCCGAAAAGCAAGTTAGTATCTAAAGTATTGAGAAACGTTAAACCGGGCTCGGGGTCCAAAATGGTAGAGGTTAGTTAAACAATATCAAAACGGCAAATCGTTTTCGGGACTTGTAGCGTTTGGCGCTTCAAAAGAGGCTGGTTTCGGCTCTAAATTTTGAGGTGGTTTTACGCCTTCCACTTCTTTCTTAGTAGTTAAAAAAGTAAACTCGGTAACCTGAATTTCGGTGGTGTATTTTGTGGTTCCGTCTTCAGCTTGCCATTGGCGTGATTTGATTCGGCCTTCAACATAAATCTTATCACCTTTGGACAAATATTTTTCACAAATCTCTGCGGCTTTATTTCTCACCACTAAATTGTGCCATTCGGTAGACGTAATTTTCTCGTTAGTTTGCTTGTTAATGTAAACCTCATTAGTAGCCAAAGGGAAGCGACCAATACAATTACCGCCTTCAAAATAGTGCATTTTTACTTCGTCACCTAAATGACCTATCAGCATAACTTTATTTAATGTCCCATTCATCATTCCGAAGTTTAATTCCCTCAAATTTACAATTTTTTTTGAAAATCAAAAGCTTTCCTTTTCAATAAAATTATAAATAACAATAGGAAACGGCATTTTTTTGACTGATTTCCAGTCCATTCCGTTTTCTATCACGCCTTTCACTTCTATTTTCCAGAAATTGATGTTTAGATGTTGGTGGGTTAATTTATGAACCGTTGTTTCCGAATTGTACCAATGAATATCCAGCATTTCATTGGTTACAAATACTTGATTTTGTAATAGTTCCGTCAGTTCATTTTCGGTCAATTCATTTTCCGTTTCCAATAACGGGAACTCATATAAATTGTGCCAAATGCCTTTTTGAGTTCTTTTTTGAATGATTGTATTTCCGACTTCATCTGAAAAAATCAAATAATTAAAATGACGCGTTCTCACTTTTACTTTTTTCGATTTAATCGGAAGCAAGGCGACTTTCTTCTTTTGCAAGGCAGCACAACTAATGTTAAAAATACATTGGCCGCAATCGGGATTTTTAGGTACACATTGCAAGGCTCCGAATTCCATTATGGCTTGGTTGAACAAATTCGCTTCTCCTTCGGGCAATAATTCGGCGGCCAATCGGGTAAATTCTTTTTTAACTCCTGAAGACCCAATATCGGTTTCCACTTCAAAGTAACGCGATAAAACTCTGAATACATTCCCGTCAACCACCGGAACGTTTTCGTTATAAGAGAATGAAGCAATGGCCGCGGCGGTGTATTCGCCGATGCCTTTTAGTTTTAATAACTCGGCATAGCTTTTCGGAAATTCTCCTTTACATTCAAATGCCACTTGTTGTGCTGTTTTGTGTAAATTTCTGGCTCGAGAATAATACCCCAAACCCTGCCATAGTTTCAGCACTTCTTCTTCGGAAGCGTTGGCCAAATCAAAAACCGTTGGAAACGCCTCAGTAAAACGCAAAAAATAAGGTAATCCTTGCGCCACACGAGTTTGTTGGAGCATGATTTCAGACAACCATATAAAGTAAGGATTGACGGTATTTCGCCAAGGCAAATCGCGCTTGTTTTGTAAATACCAAAGGATTAATGATTTAGAGAAATTCATAGCGGAATTTAGGTTTACAAAAATAAATCTTTATGTGATTAAATTTTAATAGATTATGCTTGAAATATTGTTTTTTTAATTCATATATTTGCAACCTCAAAATTTTACACATAATATTAAAATACGAAAGAAAATGACGAAAGCAGATATCGTAGCGAAGATTTCAGAAAAATTAGGTCTTGAAAAAGGTGATGTTCAAGCAACAGTGGAAGCATTTATGGAAGAAGTGAAAACTTCATTAGAAACTGGTGACAATGTTTATTTAAGAGGTTTTGGTAGCTTCATCATCAAAACAAGAGCTGAAAAAACAGGAAGAAACATTTCTAAAAACACTACTATCAAAATTCCTGCTCACAACATTCCGGCATTTAAACCTGCTAAAGTATTTGTAGAATCAGTAAAAACCAATACTGAAGTAGCAGTATAAAAACTTATTTATTAATCACAAAAACACAAGCTTATGCCAAGTGGTAAAAAAAGAAAAAGACATAAGGTAGCGACGCACAAACGTAAAAAAAGAGCGAGAGCTAACCGACACAAAAAGAAAAAGTAGTTCTAAACTACTTTTCTTTTTTTAGAAAACGTTCATTGAAATTGAAATATAGTAATCAGTAGTCAGTATTCAGTAATCAGTCTTACTACCAACTGATCCCGAAGCTTCTGGACTGCAAACTGAACACTATTTTTCACCGGGTAACAACATTACCTGTTTAAAATGTTTAATCCATCCTTGAGGAGTTGATGGTTGCTAGTTGATAGTTGATGGAAAAATCCAACAACCAATAACCAATAACCAACAACCAGCTTGGATAAAAATTTACAACATGAATAAAGAATTAATCATCCGTAGTGGTGAGAATGCTGTAGATTTTGCCTTATTAAAAGATGGAAAACTAATTGAATTACACAAACAGGAAGACACGAGCAACTTTCAGGTGGGTGATATTTTTATCGCCAAAATCAGAAAACCCGTTGCCGGACTAAACGCGGCGTTTGTAAATGTAGGCTTTGAAAAAGATGCCTTTTTACACTACCATGATTTAGGGCCGAACTTGGCTTCTTATTTGAAATTCATAAAACTTGTAAGCGCAGGTAAACTAAAAGATTTCTCCCTAAAAAACTTCCAGTTTGAGAAAGAGATTGATAAAGACGGCACCATCTCAGACATCCTGAGTGCCAATCAATCGGTATTAGTTCAAGTAGTCAAAGAACCTATTTCCACCAAAGGACCAAGAATCAGCACTGAGCTGTCATTCGCCGGAAGATTTGTGGTTTTGGTTCCGTTTTCTGACCGTGTTTCAATTTCACAAAAAATAGAATCCAAAGAAGAAAAAGACCGACTCAAAAAACTGGTACAATCGATCAAGCAAAGAGGTTTTGGCGTTATTGTGAGAACAGTAGCCGAAGGCAAAAGCATAGCCGAATTAGAAAAAGATTTGCAGAACTTAATGAATCGATGGACTGCAATGTGTAAAAAATTACCAACTGCTCATCATCCGTCCAAAATATTAGGAGAGCTTAACAAAGCTTCTTCCATATTGCGAGATGTATTCAACGATACCTTTACCAGTATTCAAGTAGATGATGCAGAGTTGTACCAAGAAACAAAGGACTATTTAGCTGAAATAGCTCCCGAGAAACAAAAAATCGTAAAGCTTTACCAGTCGAAAGACGTGCCGTTGTTTGAGAAATACCATATCGAGCGTCAAATCAAAACGTCGTTCGGGCGCACCGTATCCATGAGTAAAGGAGCTTATTTGATTATAGAACACACCGAAGCTTTACACGTTATCGACGTGAACAGCGGCAACCGTTCTAACAAAGCCACCAACCAAGAAGATACCGCACTCGAAGTCAATATGATAGCCGCCGCCGAAATCGCCAGACAATTGCGTTTGCGTGATATGGGCGGGATTATCGTAGTTGATTTTATCGATATGCAAAATCCTGACAACCGTCAAGTCTTGTTCAACTTCCTTCGTGAAGAAATGAGCGACGACAAAGCCAAACACAAAATCTTACCGCCGAGTAAATTTGGATTAGTCCAAATCACCCGCCAACGCGTAAGACCTGAAGTCAATATCGAGACCCGAGAAGAAAATCCGAACAATTTGAGCGGCGATGTAGATGCGCCAATTCAAATTATCGACAAAATCAACTTCTCTCTCGAGAAAATTATCAAAGACCACAGCGGTGTGAAACTCAACGTTCACCCATTTGTGGCAGCATACCTTAAAAAAGGTTTTCCATCATTGCGTTCAAAATGGTTTTTTGAGCACAAAAAATGGGTGAAAATCATACCACGTGACGCTTACACGTATTTAGAGTATCATTTCTTTGACAAAGAAGGAAATGAGATCAAGGAATAAAAGAAGAAACCGCCTTTCGTGAGATTGGCGGTTTTTTTGTTTTTGTTAGGAGCTAATCCGGCTATCCGCGCTACACGGTAGCTCGCTCCTATCCGGGCTAGGGTAAATTGCTTTAAAAAATATTTTTGTTTTTTCTTACAAATAATTTCATATATTTGGTTATCAAACTAATAGACATGAAAAAACTCTACTCTCTCTTGGCCTTTGCGTTCTCCGTTTTGGTCAGCAACGCACAAATTGTGACTATTCCTGATGCCAATTTTAAGGCAAAGTTGTTGGCGGCAAGTCCGTCAAACTCAATTGCTAAGAATTTGTCTGGAAACTATTTTAAAATAGACGCAAACAATGATGGTGAAATACAGACAAGTGAAGCATTAGAGGTCAAAAACCTAGACGTCGGCTTGAACTATGGGGCGCCCAATTATCTCAAAATGACAAATATGATTGGTATTGAATATTTCATCAATCTTTGGGAACTCAAATGCGGCTATCATCTTTTGACTTCTTTAAATATTGACAACATAACTTCGCTTAGGTATCTTGAATGCACTAGTAATCAAATAAGCGTTTTGAACTTATCGCTTTTGAATAACTTAAATACTTTAATTTGCACCAACAATCAAATCAGTGTGTTGGATTTGACTAATCTAAATCAACTGGAGATATTAGATTGTGGAAACAATAATATTTCAAGCCTAGACACTACGGGACTGACGCTGCTTAAATACTTAACTTGTTACAACAATAATTTAAGTTCTATTAATGTAAATAACTGTACCTCTTTAATTGGACTCAGATGTCATGGCAATTCTTTAACAAGTTTGAGTTTTGACAATTTAATCTACCTTTCCTCAATAGATTGTCAATCCAATAGTCTAACTAGTTTGAATTTATCCAATTTACCAAGTTTGAGTTCATTAAACCTGGCGAACAACCAAGTCTCCTCACTAGACCTGTCTCCTTTCACCACTTTAACAAGCTTAGTCTGTAATGATAATTCTTTTTCAAATTTAGATTTAAGCAACCTAGTTAACCTTGGTTACTTATCCTATGGAAATGATCAACTGAATACGGTATCATTGAATACTTTGACCAATTTAAATACTTTGCGAATCTATGATTCAACACAAACATCACTAGACATAAGTAACTCCCCAAACATAACTAATCTGCATTTAGTCAATATTAATATAACAACTTTAGATCTTTCAAATTTTCACTCACTAAACTCACTTTGGCTATCTAATTTAACATACCTTGGTTATGTGAACACAAAAAACGGAAACCCTTTGGTGATGAGTTTTACCGAAAATTATTGCTCTAACTTAGACTACATTTGTGCCAACGATGAAGATCTTCTAGAAATCATTAATGAAGTAGAAGATACTGTTCAGGTAAACTCATATTGTTACTTTAATCCCGGAGGAGATTACAACACCATTTCAGGAGTCGTTCATTACGACAGTAACTTTGATGGTTGCACGCATACTGAC
>NZ_CAMLRU010000084.1 GCF_946482535.1 uncultured Flavobacterium sp. | reverse complement strand
GATTTGTTTATGCCATTACACCGTTTAACTTTACCGCTATTGCAGCCAACCTTCCGGCGAGTGCCGCTTTGATGGGCAATACTGTTGTTTGGAAACCTAGTGACAGCCAAGTATTTTCGGCCAAGATAATCATCGATGTTTTCAAAGAAGCCGGAGTTCCTGACGGAGTAATCAACGTTGTTTTTGGTGATCCGGTAATGATTACCGATACGATTTTAAAACATCCCGATTTTGCCGGAGTTCACTATACCGGTTCAACATTTGTTTTCAAAGAAATTTGGAAAAAAATTGGCGAAAACATCCACACTTATAAAACTTACCCGAGAATCGTCGGAGAAACCGGCGGAAAAGATTTTGTTTTAGCACATCCGAGTGCCAATGTAAAACAAGTCGTAACCGGAATTACCCGTGGTGCTTTTGAATTCCAAGGACAAAAATGTTCGGCAGCCTCAAGAGGTTATATCCCGCAAAGTTTGTGGCCTGCAGTAAAAGAGCAATTAATCACCGATGTAAAATCGATGAAAATGGGTTCTCCTGAGGATTTCAGTAACTTCATTACCGCTGTGATTCACGAAGGTTCTTTTGACAAATTAGCAAGCTTTATCGATCAAGCTAAAAAAGACAGCGATGCCGAAATCATCGTAGGCGGTAATTATGACAAATCAAAAGGCTACTTTATTGAGCCAACCGTAATCGTAACTACCAATCCGAAATACGCCACTATGGAAACCGAACTTTTCGGTCCGGTGATGACGATTTATGTGTATGAAGATGCCAAATGGGCGGAAACCTTACAATTAGTAGACAGCACTTCAGAATATGCTTTGACCGGAGCCATCTTCAGTCAGGACCGATATGCCATCGAAGAAGCTACTTTGGCTTTACAAAACAGTGCCGGAAACTTCTATATCAATGACAAACCAACCGGAGCGGTAGTCGGAATGCAGCCATTTGGCGGCGCCAGAGCTTCGGGAACGAATGACAAAGCGGGTTCTATGCAAAATTTATTGCGTTGGGTTTCTCCAAGAACCATCAAAGAAACCTTCGTGACTCCGGAAGATTATCGTTACCCGTTTTTGGGAGAATAAACTTCACTTTACAACCTCACTAAGCCTGAACAATTGCTCAGGCTTTTTTTATTTAATTGAAAATGAATTTTTTGTATCTTCGAATGTCAAAACCAATAACCAAGCATTATGAAAATGAAAATTACTTTTTTACTTTTTTGTCTTTTCGCTGTTCCGACATTTGCTCAGGACAAGTCCTATGATTTGCTTAGAGACAAAACAGAAACTAAAATTCTTTACGACCGTGTTTTTGCCATTTCCAAAGCAACCGAATCGAGAGAGGGCGGAATTAACACTAATTATTTTCTGCAAGCCTATCACGAAATACAGCGTGCGGACTTCTTACAACGATTCCCTAAATTGGAAAAGTTACGCCAAGAAGCTAACCTTGGTTTTGCGAAAAACCAAGTTCCGTTGGGCATTATGATTACCGAATTTGAGACCATAAATGCCTCCGCATTAGAAAATGGCGATTTGTTTTTGAATGCCAACAATCAGTTTGAATCCAAACCTAATGCACAAAATGTGTTTCAAAAGCATACGCTCAATTTGATTGCTCCTTTATTGGCAAAATCTAAAAACAGTTTGGTTACTTTTATGCTTAAGGACGAATTCATTTTTAATTCAACCAACAAAGCTATCCAAAGCATTGCCATCCAAGTCAACGGTGAAATATCATGGAAAACCATTCCGAGAAATGTTCCTGCAACGGTGCAATTTGGTTCCAATGGGCTACAAATGGTAAACTGTCGCATCCAATTCACTAACGGAGAAAGCATTATCACTTCTTTTGTTTTGACGGTGGAGAACCGAAGCAGTGCAGTTACCGGCAGAAATTCCCAAAACAATTACCAACCCAATGCGGTAAATTCAATTACGGCTACGATAGGTTATCAAGGTTATGGAGAAACAGAATCTTTCTTTGGCCAAGGTGAATATGAAATTTTTCCTGATACTGTTGACGGCATCTTAGACAAACCTGTCTTTTTGGTAGACGGTTTTGATCCGGGCGATACCCGAAATATAGCCGCTCTTTACACCAGTCTAAACTATGGAACCGGAGAAAATTTGGCTGATTATTTAAGAACCCAAGGCTTTGATATTATTTTGGTCAATTTTCCAACTTATACAAGACCAAATACCACAACAGTTGTAGATGGCGGCGTCGATTTTATTCAGCGAAATGCCTTTGTTTTGGTGGAACTAATCAATCAAATCAACGCTCAAAAAGTGGGCAACCAAAAAAACGTAATCATCGGACCAAGTATGGGTGGATTAATTTCCCGTTATGCGTTGCGCTACATGGAAATGAATACTTTGAACCACGATACTCGTTTGTATATTTCATTTGACTCTCCGCACCAAGGAGCCAATGTTCCTATTGGTTTCCAACATCTATTCAACTATATGGCTTATGGACCGTTAGGAAGTACGGCCGTTCAGCCACTCGTTGACGGATTAATCAAAAGTCCGGCTGCCCGACAAATGTTAATAGACCATTTAGAAGGTCATTTACAAACCGGAAGCACATTTGAATTCAATACTGATACAAATTCCTTATTACCAACCGGTGCGCCCAATTTCAGAACGGCATTCCAAAATGAACTAAATACCATGGGCTTTCCCGCCACTGTTCGAAACGTATCCATTTCAAACGGAGCCGGCAATGGTACCATGAATTATAGTCCGAATTTTGAAGTTATGAATCATACTTTTAATGTTACAACAACCCAAAGAGCTATCATCAACCTAAGATTTACACCGGCTGCTAATCAAACCAACCAAGTAAGCCGTTTCAGAGGACAACAGTTTGTAGTCGCCTTTTGGGTAACGGGATTCGAAAGCTTGGCCAATTCAAAAGCACCAACCTTCACCGATGGTTTAGACACAGCGCCGGGCGGCAGATTTGACATGAGTGGTTTCCAAGCCGGTGCCGGAACTGACCCGTTATTAATTGAATTTTTTGACAACCTCAATGCCGATTACTTTACTTTTATTCCTACTTGGAGTTCCATGGCGATCTCAGGAACCAATAATTTATATACTCCGGTAACCGGTACTTCGGTGACGCCATTTGTAGCTTCCTCTATACCAACGGTGAATGAAAATCACGTGACTTTAACCCAAACCAATGTGACTTTTGCTTTGAATGAAATTATCAGCGGCTCTTTGGCAACTATAAATCCGGCTTTTGAAACACTTTGGATTAAAAATCCGGTAGAAAACAACATTGAAATCAATACTTCTTACACTATCGATAACGCCAACATAGTGGTTACCGATATGTTGGGCAAAACGATTTATCACTCTAAAAACAACACCATCAGCGGATCTTTTGAGATTCCTGTAACATTACCTAAAGGGGTTTTCCTAATCACCATCAGCAATGAAGACGGAAACATAACCAAGAAAATAGTAAAAGGATAAAAAACAAAAAGCCTCTCGTCTGAGAGGCTTTTTTTATGCTTTGAACTTGAGCGGTAAATGAACCACTTTTTTGGTTTCAAAGAATTCATCTTTAAAAAAATCAGCAATATTGTATTCCGTGGCGCTGGGAAAATCTTTGAGTTCTTCCGTTAAGTCACCTCCTTTTAGGTACAAAATTCCGTTTTTTAATTCGTGTTTGTTTTGTTTCTTGATTTTATCTTTAATCCAAGACACAAAATCGGGCATATTGGTCACGGCACGACTCACAATAAAATCATAATCACCTTTTACATTTTCGGCACGAATTTGTTCGGCTTTGACATTTTTCAGCGCTAAACCATCTACTACGGCTTGCACCACTTTTATTTTTTTGGCAATCACATCAATCAGGTAAAAACGCGTTTCAGGAAATAAAATCGCCAAAGGAATTCCGGGAAATCCGCCGCCGGTACCAACGTCTAAAATATAAGTTCCGGGTTCAAACGGTTGAATTTTGGCTATAGCCAATGAATGTAATACATGTTTGGTATACAATTCATCTATATCTTTTCGGGAAATTACATTGATTTTCGCATTCCAATCTTGGTACAAAGCTTCTAACTTTTGAAACTGTAAGAGTTGATTCTCAGTAAGATTAGGAAATTGTTTGATAATTTCTTCCATAAATTGATTTTTCAACAAAAATAGTGCTTTTGGTTGATAATTATGATTTGTTTATAATCTTTGAAAAAGTATTATAATTATCTTTGGGCAAAATTTGAAATACTACGAATGAATACCACAACACCCATTTTCTCTAAAACAGACAGTTTGAAATTCTTCCGAACTTTAAACACCAGAGTAAACAACTATTTTAAAGAAAACAATCTTGACAAAACCGGAAACTGGAAACTGCACTTGAAAACCATAGTAATGTTCTCCATTTTCTTAACACCTTATTTTATTTTATTAGCTATGGATATGCCTTTTTGGGCTTACCTTTTACTAAACGTGGTTATTGGCGTTGGTATGGCCGGCGTTGGTATGAACGTTATGCACGATGGTAATCACGGCGCTTATTCTTCTAAATCTTGGGTGAATAAAATCATGGGCGGCAGCATCTACATCTTAGCCGGAAATGTATACAACTGGCAAGTACAACACAATGTTTTGCACCACACTTACACCAACATTTTAGGTCACGACGAAGACTTGGAAGCCGGAAGAATCATGCGCTTTACCAAAGAAGCCAAATGGTATAAATTCCATAAATTCCAACATTATTATTCTGTATTTTTATACGGATTATTGACCTTCAACTGGGCCATCACAACCGACTTCCTTCAAATGAAACGCTATCTGAAAAGAAATTTATCTTACGGCGAATTCAAAAAACCGGTCATTCGTTGGACTACTTTAATCATCACTAAAATCATTTACTTCTCTATTTGGTTGGTCATTCCAATGGTCATGGGCATCACTTGGTGGAAAGTGGTTTTAGGATTTTTAGTAATGCATTACACCGCCGGAGTTATCTTGAGTGTGGTATTCCAATTAGCTCACGTAGTAGAAGAAACCCACAACCCTATTCCGGATGAAAACGGCGAAATAGAAAACACTTGGGCCATTCACCAATTGTTCACCACTGCCAATTTTGCTCCTAAAAACTGGTTGGTTAATTATTATACAGGAGGTTTGAACCACCAAATCGAACACCACATTTTCCCTAATATCAGTCATATTCACTACGGTAAAATTGCCGAAATCGTAAAGCAAACCGCCAAAGAATGTGAACTGCCTTATTACGAATTCAAAACAACACGAGCGGCTATTGCCTCGCATTTCAAGCACTTAAGAGAATTAGGAAGACAACCTCAATTAGCATAATACAACGGGACGCCTTTTTGGCGTCTCTTTATTTAATCCCATAACAACAACACAATGAATATTTTATCGGACAGAATTAACAATTTATCCACGTCGCAAACATTGGCCATGGCGGCTTTGGCCAGAGAATTAAAAGCCCAAGGAAAAGACATTATCAGCCTCAGTTTAGGCGAACCCGATTTCAATACACCCGACTTTATCAAAGAAGCGGCTAAAAAAGCCATCGACGAAAATTACAGCACTTATACACCTGTTGATGGTTATGCGGAACTCAAAGAAGCCATCTGCAGAAAATTCAAAAGAGACAATAATTTAGATTACAAACCGGCCAACATCGTAGTATCAACCGGTGCGAAACAATCTTTATACAACGTAGCGCAAGTCATGCTTAATGATGGCGACGAAGTAATTTTGCCCGCTCCGTATTGGGTTTCTTATTACGAAATCATCAAACTTTCCGGTGGCGTTCCGGTAGAAGTACCAACTTCGGTAGAAAGCGATTTCAAAATGACCGCTGCCCAATTGGAAAAAGCCATCACGCCCAAAACCAAAATGATGTGGTTCAGTTCTCCCTGTAACCCAAGTGGTTCGGTTTACAACCGCGAAGAACTCGAAGCCATCGGTAAAGTATTAGAAAAACATCCAAATATTTACATCGTTTCCGACGAAATCTACGAACACATTAATTTCTCCGGAACGTTCTGCAGTATCGCTACTATTCCGGGCTTATTCGAAAGAACGATTACCGTAAACGGTGTCGCCAAAGCTTTCGCCATGACCGGTTGGAGAATCGGTTACATCGGTGCACCCGAAGTGATTGCCAAAGCCTGTACCAAAATGCAAGGCCAAGTGACTTCCGGTGCGAACTCTATTGCGCAAAGAGCTACTATCACAGCCGTTGATGCCGACCCAAGTGTGCTTAACGAAATGGTATCTGCCTTCAAAAACCGCAGAAATTTGGTAGTCGATTTAGCCAAAGAAATTCCCGGATTCAAAATCAATGTGCCCGAAGGTGCTTTCTATTTGTTCCCGGATGTTTCGGCCTATTTCGGCAAAACTTTGCGCGGAAAACTAATCGCCAATGCCGATGATTTCTCCATGTATTTGCTATCCGAAGCCAATATCGCTACCGTAACCGGAGACGCTTTCGGAAATCCTAATTGCATCCGTTTGTCTTACGCCACCAGCGAAGCCTTACTAACAGAAGCATTCAAAAGAATCAAAGAAGCACTGGCTTAAAACAACTCATGCCTCAAGGAAACTTGGGGCTTTTTTATTGAATAATTTGGGCGCATCTCGTTCCAAAAAACGAGACCAGGCTTTCCGCAGTACAAGGTACTTGCTCCAATCCTTTGCGCAGAACATACAAACAACAACATATGTCAAAAATATTACTATTAGGTTCAGGAGAATTAGGAAAAGAATTCGTCATCGCCGCACAAAGAATCGGACAAACCATAATCGCAGTCGACAGTTATGAAAACGCGCCGGCCATGCAAGTCGCCCACGGTTTTGAAGTCATCAACATGTTAGATGGAGCCGAACTAGACCGCATCGTAGCTAAACACCAACCCGATTTCATCGTTCCCGAAATCGAAGCCATACGCACCGAACGTTTTTACGATTACGAAAAACAAGGCATTACGGTTGTTCCTTCCGCGAAAGCGGCCAATTTCACCATGAACCGAAAAGCCATACGTGATTTGGCCGCTAAAGAATTGGGCTTACGAACCGCCAATTACCGCTACGCAACTTCAGCAGAAGAATTGCGCAATGCCGTGGCTCAAGTCGGAATGCCTTGCGTGGTAAAACCATTAATGAGCTCTTCCGGTAAAGGCCAATCCACCATCAAAACCGAAGCTGATATCGACAAAGCCTGGCAATACGCCGAAGAAGGTTCGCGTGGCGATATCGTGGAAGTTATTGTAGAAGCCTTCGTTAACTTCAATTCTGAAATTACGTTACTAACTGTTACCCAAAATAACAATCCAACGCTGTTTTGCGCACCCATAGGTCACCGACAAGAACGCGGCGATTACCAAGAAAGTTGGCAACCGGCTCAAGTTTCAGACAAAGACATCGCCGAAGCTCAAGACATGGCTCGCAAAGTAACCGAAGCATTAGGCGGAGCAGGTTTATTCGGAGTAGAATTTTTCCTGACCGACGAAGGGGTTTATTTCTCCGAACTATCACCAAGACCACACGATACCGGAATGGTAACCTTAGCCGGAACGCAAAACTTTAACGAATTCGAATTGCATTTGCGAGCCGTTTTAAGTTTACCGATTTTTGAAATTACACAAGAAAGAGCTGGTGCGAGTGCTGTAATTTTGGCACATGGCAACTCCAACAATCCAACCTACTCCGGAATTTCTGAAGTAGCGGCCTTACCTAAAACAGATTTTCGTATCTTTGGAAAACCAACTTCCAGACCTTATCGCAGAATGGGTGTTGTGTTGACCTATGATTCATTGGAAACCAACATTGAAACTGTGACCAAAAAGGCCAAAGAAGTAGCAAAATTAATAACCATAAACCTGTAAAAATGAAAAAAGTATTTTTAATTCTTGCCTTTATGTTGGGCGTTACCGGCATGAATGCTCAAGAGAAAAAAGCAGCTACCCAAGAACCAAGAATCGTGGAAGTGGCTTGCGGACAATGTATGTTTGGCATGAAAGAAATCAAAAAAGGATGTGATTTAGCTGCAATGATAGATGGCAAACCTTATTTCGTTGAAGGCACAAAATTAGATGACCACGGTGATGCTCACGCTGAAGACGGGTTTTGTTCTGCCGTAAGAAAAGCCGAAGTAGTTGGAGAAGTAAAAAACAATGTATTTGTTGTAACTTCATTCAAATTACTTCCAAGAAAATAAATCTTGGCACAAATCCTTGATAATATTTCCAAAATAGTAACTCTTTCTCCCGAGGAAGAGTTGCTTTTTTTGTCTAAAATCGAAATCAAACACTACAAAGCCAAAACCATTGTTCTCCATGCCGGCGAAGTTTGCAAACATTCTTATTTCGTCAATTCGGGCTTACTCCGAAGCTTTACCATCAATGACAATATAGTCGAACACGTATTGAGTTTTGCCTGTGAAGGCTGGTGGATTGGCGATATGTACAGCCTACTTTCGCAAAAACCCGGCAATCTTTTTATCGAAGTTTCGGAAGATGCTGAAGTGGTTTTACTCTCCAAAGAAAACCAAGAAGAACTCTACCATTTAATCCCAAAACTGGAACGTTTTTTCAGAATCATAGTCGAAAATTCTCTGGTAGCTTACCAAGAAAGACTCATGGATAATTTGAGCTTGTCGGCTGAAGAACGCTTTGACAAATTCTGCAAAAAATACCCAACGCTTATCCAAAAAGTACCGCAAAAACAAATCGCTTCTTTCATTGGCGTCACGCCGGAATTCTTCAGCAAGATGAAAGCTCGGATGCTTAAAAAGTAACGAAGTGACAAAGTGACGAGGTGACGAAGTATCAACTTTGCAGCTATATTACAACGTTACTTTGTCACTCCGTTACAGGGTTACATTATAACTCAAAAAACTTCTTAATCTACATTAAGTGCTCCACACGCTTCATGATTGTAAATTTGTATCATAATAATTAGTAAATTTATACATCATGAAAAATATCGTATTACACAAAGCCAATACCCGCGGACATGCCGATCACGGTTGGTTAAATGCTCACCATACTTTTAGTTTTGCGAGTTACTACAATCCGGATAGAGTTCAGTTTGGCGTCTTGAGAGTTTTAAACGATGACATCATTGCCGGCGGTATGGGTTTCGGAACGCATCCACACGACAATATGGAAATCATCACCATTCCGCTTGAAGGCGATTTGGCGCACAAAGACAGCATGGGCAATACTGAAGTTATCAAATTTGGCGACGTTCAGGTCATGAGCGCCGGAACCGGAATCCAACACTCTGAATTCAATCCGAATCACGATAAAAGAACCAATTTATTGCAAATTTGGGTTTTCCCGAAATACCGAAACGTTGAACCGCGTTACCAACAAATTACGTTGGATACCGGCGATCGTCACAATAAATTGCAGCAAGTTCTTTCTCCAAATGCGGACGATGCAGGCGTATGGATTCACCAAGATGCTTGGTTTCACATGGGGAATTTAGACCAAGGCGTAACTTTAGACTACGATCGCAAAAAAGAGGGCAACGGACTTTACGTATTCGTAATTAAAGGTAGCGTAAATGTTGATGGGCAAGCCCTAGAACAACGCGATGGCTTAGGCATCACCGATTTCGACAAAGTAACCTTTGAAGCTACAGCCGATACGGAACTATTATTAATGGAAGTTCCGATGATGCAATAAATAACCGTAAACAGACTGCAGTTTTTGGACTGCAGTTTGTTTTTCATCTAAATACAAAATTATGAGCGCAGCAGTACAACTTAAAATTGACGGCCAAAAAGGCTTTTTTTATATTGATGTCGATGGTAAACATGAAGCGATGATGACCTTTGTTTTTGCCGGTGAAGATAAAATCATTATCGACCACACCGAAGTCAATCCAGGCAATGAAGGCAAAGGCTTTGGTAAAAAAATGGTAACCAAAGCCGTAGAATATGCTCGTGAAAACGGTATCAAAATCATTCCGTTATGTCCGTTTGCCAAAAGTGTTTTTGACAAAGTTCCCGAATTTAGAGACGTTTTATAAAACCGTATTATGGCAAATCTTTTAGAAAATAATGTAGAAGGAACTATTGGTACTCAAAAATATTTGTGTACCATTTCTTGGCGCAACGGCACTTTATTGATGGACGAACCCGAAAATGTAGGCGGACAAAATATTGGTCCGGATCCGTTTTCGACTTTTTTGGCTTCCTTGGCGGGTTGTACCTTATCTACTTTGCGCATGTATATTGACCGCAAAGGTTGGGACATTCCGGAGATTAATATTTCGTTGAATTTGTCACAAGAAAACAATGGTGAATTGGTTACCACTATTACGCGTGACATTTCATTTTCGAACGAAGTTTCAACCGAAATTAAAGAGCGTTTGTTGCTGATAGCCGAAAAATGTCCGGTTTCTAAAATCCTTAAAAATCAGATACAAATTAATACTAAAATATAACATTATGGATCCTAAAAACCTAACCAAAGAATACAGCAATGGCGAAGTAACCATTGTTTGGCAATCCGGGAAATGCATCCACTCGGGAAATTGTGTGCGTAACAATCCGGATGTTTTTAAACCCAAAGAAAAACCTTGGATTACACCCGAAAATTCGACCACGGAAAAAATTATTGAAACGGTTAAAAAGTGTCCGTCGGGCGCTTTGACATATTATTTAAATAACGAAAAATAATGAAGAAACTACTCGCCTTTGGCGCTTCGAACAGCAGCGATTCTATCAATAAGCAATTGGCTAAATATGCTGCAAGCTTATTCCGAAATGTGGACATTGATCTTTTGGATTTAAATGACTTTGAAATGCCGATTTACTCGAAAGACCGAGAAAAAAGCGGCGGTATTCCACAGTTAGCAAATGATTTTTACAACAAAATCGGAGAAGCTGACTTGGTAGTAATTTCTTTTGCCGAAAACAACGGGAATTACACCACGGCTTTCAAAAACATT
>NZ_CAMLRU010000083.1 GCF_946482535.1 uncultured Flavobacterium sp. | reverse complement strand
AGGTGGGATTTTTTCTTTGTATTCATTGGTCAAAAGAACTAAAATTCAATGGCTGATTGTTCCCGCAATTATCGGAGGAAGTTTACTCTTAGCCGAAGGCATCATCACGCCGCCTATTTCTGTTTCGTCTGCCGTAGAAGGTTTGCTCATCTTTAAACCGGATATTCCAACCATTCCTATTGTAATTGCCATCTTGTTTGTATTGTTTACCATACAACAGTTTGGGGCCAAAATAGTAACCAAGTTTTTCTCGCCTGTAATGTTGATTTGGTTTACCATGTTAGGGGTTTTAGGAATAATTCAAATCACCCAAAACTTCGAAGTCTTAAAGGCTGTTAACCCTTACTATGCTTACAAATTATTAACTTCCGATGCGGCCGGACATGGCTTTTTTATTCTGGGCGCTGTTTTTCTTTGCACCACCGGAGCAGAATCACTCTATTCTGATATGGGACATTGCGGAAGAAGAAATATTCGAGTGAGTTGGATTTTTGTAAAAACTACTTTAGTGCTCAATTACTTCGGACAAGGCGCTTATTTGTTACAACACAGCGGCAGTACATTGTCGCAATTGAATGACCACAACCCTAATCCGTTCTATTTGATCATGGCCGAATGGTTCCAACCTATCGGAATTGTCGTGGCTACTTTAGCAGCCATCATCGCGTCACAAGCCTTAATCAGCGGTTCTTTTACCCTAATTAACGAAGCCATGCGATTGAATTTCTGGCCGAAAGTAAAAATCAATTATCCTACCGATGTAAAAGGGCAATTATACATCCCATCAATCAACTGGTTGTTGTTTATAGGTTGCGTCGGTATCATCTTGTATTTTAAAGAATCAAAATATATGGAACACGCCTATGGGCTTTCCATTATTTTAGGAATGATGATGACTACTACTTTATTGAATTTCTATTTGATCATGAAAAGAGTGAAGTGGTATTTCATAGGTGCTATAATTACTGCTTACGGTGTTATCGAGTTGAGTTTCTTAATTGCCAATGTAACCAAGTTTATGGAAGGCGGTTACGTAACATTGGCCATCGCTATCTTCTTAATCGGAATTATGTCGACTTGGTTTTTAGCCAAAAAAATCAGCAAAAGCTATACTAAAATTGTCAAAATCAACGATTACAAAAAAGTCTTGGCAGAGTTGAGTGTTGATTTGTCTATTCCAAAATATGCTACGCATTTGGTTTACATGACCAACTCCAATCGAAGCGATGAAATTGAAGAAAAAGTAATGTATTCTATCCTTCAAAAAAGACCTAAGCGTGCCGATTTGTATTGGTTTATCCACGTGAACATCTTGAGCGAACCTTATAAAAAAGAATACCGCGTAACTGAAATTGTAAAAGATGATATCTATCGTATCGATTTCTATCTTGGCTTTAGAGAACCTACCAAAATCAATCTCATGTTCAAACAAGTAATCAAAGACATGGTTGAGCGCGGGGAAGTTGATGTTACCAGCCGTTACGAGTCTTTGAGCAAAAACCATATCATCGGCGACTTCAAATTTGTATTGTCTGAAAAATTCTTGTCTAATGACAGCGACTTGACTTTCTTCGAGAAAATTGTGATGAACACTTATTTCACCATGAAAAAAATGAGTTTATCCGAAGAAAAAGGGTTTGGACTCGACAGTAGTTCGGTGAAAATTGAACAATTCCCATTGGTTATTCACGCTCCTGAGAAAATCGAAATGCGCAGAATTGACAGTCATCACTCTATTTTATAATTTTTCCGGTACTCATTATTCTTCCGTCTTGAATGATTGAATAAAAATAAGTGCCCTGAGCTAAACCCGAAGTTTCCATTGTCGTTGAAGTGGTGAATGATTGGTCTGAAATTATTTGACCTTTAGTGTTGTATATTTTTAACTGATAACTCATCCCGACCGTTCCCGTTACATTTAAATAGTCATTCACCGGATTGGGATACACTTTAATATAATTATCCGATTGGGTTACCACCACGCTCAAATTATTGCATTGCAAACAATTCTTTTGAAAGATTATCGCATTGTCTGTTGTTATTTGATTGTCAAATAAACTGCCCTGAGTGCAATTCCCTTTCAGTTGATTATTCAACCAAGGCAAAAGATAGGTATTGATTATGTTCTGCTGCGTGGCTCTGCTGATGGTAGGTTGTGGCGTACAGGAACCTTCTCCTACATTGCAAAAGAAATTACTGTTGGCCATTTGGCAATGACTCCCGCCTATTATACTGATTAAGGTTTTACATGTACTAGATAAGCTATTGTACATAGGAATTTGATGTGCATTCGGAGGAGTAACGCAATCATTAACTCCGGAAAAAATTAAAGCCGGAATAGAACTGGAAGCAGCCGCACTCACCGCAGAAGGATTGGTCTCTGCCGGAGCAAAATTCACTATCGTTTTAATATTGCTGTTCAGTTGGGCCGCCAGAAAAGAAGCACCGCCCCCCATACTGTGTCCCATCACGGCATTCATAGTACTGACTCTGTTATAAAAAACAGAACCCGCATCATTATTTAAAACGGTCATTTGGTCGATAACAAAAGCCAAATCTTTTCCAAACTCTAAATGTGAGGGAGAAATGGAACCTTCTGTTTTGGGGAAAGCCATGATATAACCGCTAGGTACTAAAGTACTCCAAAAGTTTTGATAAGCATCCCAAGTCATCACAAAACCATGGCCGAAACCCAACACCGGAAAAGTACCGCTTACCGAGGTCATCGAAACATTATCGCCGGCAATGTCTGCAGGATAATAAACCTCCGTAGCAAT
Source organism: uncultured Flavobacterium sp. (assembly GCF_946482535.1). The sequence continues at coordinate 8,219 of NZ_CAMLRU010000083.1, read as the reverse complement.
CACCCGATTGCTTCTGGTTGGATCAGTAAAGTTAATTGTGGTATGGCCTATCTGGAAAGGTTGAGCCAACCCGATTTGGGTTACCACTAACAGTAGGAAAAGCAAAGTAAGTGATTGAATAGTTTTCATTTTGAGCGGTTTAATCCAACCAAATATAGGGAATTCTAAAACTAAACTATTTTTAGCTTGTTAATTTTAAGCTTGGATAACAAAAAAGGAATATCTTTGCACGCTTATTTTTTTTTCAACATGCGATTACATCGAAATTTAGTTTATACTACCATTGATTCCTTAAACGCCATTTTTAACGAAGGCGAATATGCCGATAAAGTGGTGGCTCGTGCCTTAAAAAAAGACAAACGTTGGGGAAGCTCCGACCGAAAATTTGTGGCCGAAACCATTTACGAAATCGTCCGTTGGAAAAGACTTTACATGGAAATTGCCGGAGTAAAAGAACCTTTTGACCGTGACCAATTATGGAGAATTTTTGCCGTTTGGGCGGTACTACGCGGCTACCCTATCCCCGATTGGCGTCAATTAGAAGGCACACCGGAGCGCAAAATCAAAGGACGCTTTGACGAGTTATCCAAAATCAGAAAAATGCGTGAGTCTATTCCGGATTGGATGGATGAATTGGGTGTTAAAGAATTAGGCGAAGAAGTTTGGACCAAAGAAATCGCAGCCCAAAACAAACAAGCCCAAGTGATTCTTAGAGTCAATACGCTCAAAACTACTAAAGAAAAACTACGTGCCATTTTAATGGACTTAAACATCGAAACCGAGTTTTTAAAAGACCAACCCGATGCTTTAGTTCTTAAAGAAAGAGCCAATGTGTTTTTAACGGATGCCTTCAAAGAAGGCTTGTTTGAAGTACAAGATGCTTCTTCTCAATTGGTAGCCGCTTTTCTCGATGTACAACCCGGTATGCGCGTAGTAGATACTTGTGCCGGTGCGGGTGGAAAAACTTTACACATGGCTTCACTCATGCAAAACAAAGGGCAATTGATTGCCATGGATTTGTATGAAAGCAAACTCAAACAATTAAAATTAAGAGCCAAAAGAAACGGCGCTTTCAATATAGAATACCGCATTATCGATTCGACTAAAGTCATCAAGAAGCTTCACGAAAAAGCCGACAGAGTCTTGATTGATGCACCATGCAGCGGATTAGGAGTCTTAAAAAGAAACCCCGACGCCAAGTGGAAACTGCAACCGGAATTCATTGACAACATCAGAAAAGTACAAGCCGAAGTTTTAGAAAACTATTCTAAAATTGTAAAACCGGGCGGCAAATTGGTTTACGCCACTTGTTCGGTCTTACCTTCTGAAAATCAAGAACAAGTTAAGCGTTTCTTAAGCACCGAAATCGGTAAATCCTTTACCTTTGTTAAGGATACTAAAATTTTAGCCCAAGATACCGGATTTGACGGTTTCTACATGGCCTTACTAGAACGAAAAAAAGAAGCATAAATTCAATGAAAAAAATCTTTACCCTTGTATTACTAAGTAGTGCCTTTTTTGGTTTTTCCCAAATTCCACCCGGATATTACAATACCGCTACCGGAACCGGATACACTTTAAAAACACAACTTTTCAACATCATTAACGATCACAACGATCGTGGATATGCCGGTTTATATGTTACCTATGCCACATCCGACATCGACAGTTATTACGAAAATAACGGTTCTATGTTAGACATGTACACCGAAAACCCAACCGGATCGGAATGTGAATTTATTTACGGCGGTGGTCTGCAAGACGATGGTACCTTAGGGAATAATGAATGTGAAAGATACAACAGAGAGCATATCATTCCGCAATCAGTATTTGGTTCTGCTACACCTATGTATTCTGATGCGCATTTTGTGGTGCCTTCTGATAAGTATGTTAATGCGCAAAGAGGTGATTTGCCTTTCAGTAAAGTAAATGTACCCAACAATACTTACTCTAATGGCGGCAAAAGAGGTTCTAACTTAAACTCGGGTTACTCGGCAGGATACAACGGAACAGTATTCGAACCTATCGATGAATTCAAAGGCGATATTGCTCGAATGATTCTTTATTTCGCTACAAGATATGAAGATTTAGTAGCCGGTTGGAGTTATACCATGTTCAACGGTACCAGCACCCAAGTGTTCACCAATCAATCATTGAATGTATTGCTGACATGGAACGCACAAGATCCGGTAAGCCAAAGAGAAATCGACCGTAACAACGCTATTTATACCCGTCAAAATAACCGAAATCCTTTTATTGACAACAATAATTATGTGACGCAAATTTGGGGATTGCCACTAGCCAATCCGACTTTTGATGACTTGGAAACAGTCAAGGTATATCCAAACCCAACAAAGGATATCATCAATATTGAATCGGCAACTGCCTTAACCGAAATTGAAATCATCACCATAAACGGTCAGGTATTACAGCAAATTAAAAACCCTGTTTTTAATAATAGCACTTACTCCATCAGTAATTTGCCTAAAGGTTTTTACTTCGTTAAAATGTCAAACGAGAACAATTCAATCACCAAAAAAGTGTTGGTAAACTAAGTTCTTATAAACATAGATTAAGAAAAACGCTGTTGAAATTCAACAGCGTTTTTTTGTATTTTGCCGTATTAAAGCACAGAAAACATGGATTTCCTTTGATGTTTAGCGCTTCTTTTACTATCTTTCGCCCTCAAATTGTGTAACCCTTAAACATTTATACAAATGTTAGAAGAAAAGAATGATAACCTGCAAGATGCAGATGGAAACGTAGTAAACGAGTCTTTAGAAACGACCGCTACTGAAAATCAGGAATCTGTAATCGAAGAAGTCCAAGCGGAAGAAGTTGCTCCAACGGCAGAAGTGGTTGAAGCTGATGAAACTATTGTTGTTGAAGAGACTGAAACAGTTGTTTCAGAACCTGAAGCGGCCTCTGAAGAACCAAAAGTTGAAGTAGCCGAGTTAACCGAAGCACTAACCGAGGACGAAATTGAATTGGCCGCCGAAAGAGAAGCTTTTGTAAAAGAAGCCGTGAAAGAAGCTGCTAAATCAAACGATAGTGAACCGGCGGAAGAAACTGTAGTAGAATTAACTGCTGAAGCAGTAGCCGATGACACGCCTGTGGTTGAAGCAACCGGTGATTCAGTGATAGACGCCATTCAGGAAGTAAATGCCGAAGAAGGAGAAGACGAATCGCTAAAAGAACGTCACGATATTCCAATGTTGGATTACGACACGCTTTCTATGGAACAGCTAGTGGACGAGTTAGGAGATTTAGTCGTGGTAGAAAAAGTGATGTCGGTGAAAGACCATGTGGAAGAATTGAAAAAAGCTTTCTTGTCTAAATACCATCATTTTATCGATGAGAAGAAAGACGAATTCCACGCCGAAAATCCGGATACTACCGAAGATTTCCATTATCACTTTCCTTTAAAGATAAAATTCGACCAATTATACTCACAATACCGAGATAAGAAAAATGCTCATTTCAAAAGTTTGCAAAACAACTTGCAAGCCAACCTAGACAACCGTTTGGCCATAGTAGAAGAGCTTAAAAATTTAATCCACAGCCAAGAGAGCATTCCGGTAACGTTGAAGAAATTCAATGACATCCGCGACCGTTGGAAAGTGGCCGGTCCTATCCCCAAAGACAAATACAACCACGTTTGGAACAATTACCACTTCCACTTAGAGAATTTCTATGATATTCTTCATTTAGACCGTGAGGCGCGTGACTTGGATTTCAAACACAACTTAGAACAAAAACAAAAAATCATAGCCCGTGTAGAAGAATTGATCCACGTGGAAGACATCAACAAAGCTTTCCGTGAGTTACAAGATTTACACCGCATATGGAAAGAAGATATCGGACCTGTTTCTCGTGACCAACGCGAGGAAATTTGGAACCGTTTCAGCGAATTGACCAAACAAATGCACGACAAACGCGAAAGTTTATACGAACAATTGCGCGAAGTGGAAACGGCCAATTTAGAGAAGAAAAAAGAAATCATCGCTCAGATTGAAGTCTTGGCGCAAGAAAAAGTAAACTCACACGCTGCTTGGTTGGGCCAAATTGAAAAAGTAGAAGCCTTGAGAAATCAATTCTTCGCGGCCGGAAAAGTGCCTGCTGAAGTGAATGAAGATACTTGGACAGCCTTTAAAAATGCCGTGAGAAGTTTCAATGTGTTGAAAAACGCTTTCTACAAAGACATCAAAAAAGACCAAAACGATAACTTGTCTAAGAAACAAGCCTTGGTTGCTAAAGCGGTGGAGTTAAAAGACAGCACCGATTTTGCCGCCACTACGCCTTTAATGAAACAAATTCAGGAAGAGTGGAAAACCATCGGTCATGTACCGAGAAAATTCTCCGATAAACTTTGGGCCGAATTCAGAGCGGCTTGTAACGAGTATTTCGAGAAATTGAAAGAGCAAAAATCAGAAGTGAATGAAGAAGAAGTAGCCGCTTTTGAAAACAAGAAAGCCTACTTAGAAACCTTGAGAGCTTTTGAAATGGTTGGTGATCACAAAACCGATTTAGATGCCATCAAAGCCCACATCGAAACTTGGAAAAGCTTTGGTAAAGTGCCATTTGCCCGTCGTCATATTGAAGGGAAATTCAATAAGATATTGGATGCCTTGTTTGAAAAACTAAGCGCAAGTAAAAAAGAAAACGAAATGACGCGTTATGCGAATCGTTTAGACAATTTAGCGAGCAACGATACCCGCAAATTGGACAACGAAAAAGTATTCTTGATGCGCAAGATTGACGAAGTACAAGGCGAAATTTTCCAATTGGAAAACAACATCCAGTTCTTTGCCAATGCCAAAGCGGATAACCCGATGGTCAAAGAAGTAAAGAAAAACATCGACTTCAAAAAAGAAGAGCTGGCCACGCTGAAAGAAAAGCTGAAACAACTCAGAAGTTTGAAATCAGAATAACAAAAAAGCCTCGAATATCGAGGCTTTTTTTATTGTTGTATTTTAGAAGCTAAGAGGTAAATCACCGCCATTCTGATCGCTACTCCGTTCTCGACTTGGTCTAATATCACCGACTGCTGAGAATCGGCTACATCGGAAGTGATTTCTACACCTCGGTTGATGGGTCCGGGGTGCATGATGACGATTTCTTTGTTGAGCGAATCGAGTAAGGCTTTGTCAACTCCGTATTGTTGGGCATATTCTCGGGTCGATGGGAAATAGTTTACATCCATGCGTTCGTTTTGCACGCGAAGCATATTGGCTACATCACACCATTCTAAGGCTTTTCGCAAGTTAGGTTCTACGGTTACGCCTAAGCTTTCGATGTATTTCGGGATTAAGGTTTTTGGGCCGCATACTTTGACTTCGGCGCCTTGCATTTGCAAAGCGTAGATGTTAGACAAGGCTACTCTCGAGTGCAAAATATCGCCTACAATGACTACCTTCTTCCCGCCTACTTCACCTAGTCTTTCTCGAATAGAATAACTGTCGAGCAATCCTTGAGTCGGGTGTTCGTGGGCACCGTCACCGGCATTTACGATGCTGGCTTTTACATTTTGAGATAAAAAATAAGCCGCACCCGGATTGGCATGACGCATCACCACCATATCCACTTTCATTGATAAGATATTGTTGACGGTGTCAATCAGCGTTTCGCCTTTTTTAACCGAAGATTGCGCTGCCGAGAAACTAATCACATCCGCAGAGAGTCTTTTTTGCGCCAATTCGAAAGAGAGTTTGGTACGCGTACTGTTTTCAAAAAAGATATTGGCAATGGTAATGTCGCGCAGCGAAGGCACTTTCTTAATCGGGCGGTTAATCACTTCTTTGAAATGATCGGCCGTCTCAAAAATCAAGTCGATGTCTTGCTTTTGCAGGTATTTAATCCCTAGTAAATGGTTGACGGTTAGTTCAGACATTTTGGTTATGTGTTGTTGTATGTTGTGTGTTATGAGTTATGAGTTATGAGTTTTGAGTTATGAGTTATGAGTTATGAGTTGTTGTGTCTGCTAAATTTAGTAATTCCTAATTCATAATTCATAATTCATAATTTTAAATTAAGTACACCGCATCTTCCCCATCCTTCTCTTTCCAGGATACGATTACTTTTTCATCATTGATGGCATCTACCTGACGACCGCGGTAATCGGGTTGTATCGGTAAATGGCGGCTGAATCTTCGGTCGATGAGTACTAACAATTCTACTTCAGACGGTCTTCCGAAGGATTGCACGGCGGTTAGCGCGGCGTTGATACTTCTTCCGGTGAATAGCACATCGTCTATAAAAACCACTTTCTTATCTTCTACCAAAAAATCAATCTGGGTTTTGTTGGCTTCCAATTGCTTTTCGCCCCGACGGAAATCATCGCGGAAAAAAGTAATATCTAAGAATCCTAACTTGACGTCTTTAATTTGGTAATCGTTTTCAAGCAAAGCCTTGACGCGGTTGGCCAAATACGTACCTCGCGGTTGTATGCCTATTAAAACGGTATTGGAAAAATCGAGGTGGTTTTCGATTAACTGACAAGCCAAACGATGGAGTATGATATTGACTTCTTTGGAAGTGAGCAATACTTTTTGACTCATGGTAGTGTTGTTTGGGTGGTAAAAGTAACGTTTTTTTTTAAGCGAGGCAAATTAGTTTGGAGTTGGTGGTTGATGGTTGGTGGTTGTTGGTTGATGGTTGTTGGTTGGCGGTTGTTGGTTGTTGGTTATCTGTTAACTATGCTTTTAAATGCTTTCTCATATACTATCCATGACGTATCTATGGAGTATCTATGGAGTAAGTATGGAGTAAGTATGGAGTAAGTATGGTTTATTCTCTTCTTTCGTGATTAGTAATTAGTGATTAGTAATTAGTGATTAGTTGGCAGTGGTCAGTGTTCAGTTGGCAGTTATACTGATTTATGAATCAGAACCTTAGTACCTATTCGCCTACTTTCCCGTTTTGAATCCTAAGCACACAACTCACAACTCCTAACTCATAACTTCTAACTTATAACTCATAACTCATAACTCCTAACTTATAACTCATAACTCCCTACTCCCTTGAATAGTGGATTTTTTTACAAGAATTGAAAGGAATTATTTATATTTGGGATAAGACTAAAGTATAACGTATCGCCGACACATTATATGGTGACTATAGGTAAGTTGGCAGCAAGCGGAACAAAACATTCAACTAAAATGGAAGAATCGGAACCCTTAAAATTACTAAAGAAATTACTCGACGAACGGAAACAATTTTGGTCTGAAATATATCCCGTCAAAAGCTCTGAAGAAAAAGAAAAATATTGGATTTCAGAAATCTATGACACTATGAGAAAAAATGGCGAAGAACACGCCGACGAGTACAAAACTTTTTCTAAACAATGGTATGAAACTGTAAAATCATATGAGCCAAACTTTGACCAAATTCTAGAAAAAATTGCAAAGAGGGTTGATTCCGATTTTGATTGGAAAAAGTATAATGCGCGAATTCTAAGATAATTGGTCGCCTGCTGCTAACAGCGGTTCCTTACCATTGTCTCTTTTCCTGACTTCAACCCTATTTTTCATGAAAAAATTATATATTAGCAGTTAGTATACAGTTCGCTATACTCGCTACAATAGGCTGGTAGTGAAACGTTGGAGCAAGCCTATAAACAGACTATGGTTACTGAAAAAAAAGACACAAGTATTTTAGGAGAAAAGGTGACAGACCACATTACGGCCATGTTAGCGTATTGGGACAAAGATATGGTGTGTCGTTTCGCAAACTCAGCTTACGTTGACTGGTTTGGAAAAAAGAAAGAGGAGATGGTGGATAAAATTACAATTCAAGAATTGTTGGGTCCATTATACGAAAAAAATCTTCCGTATATTTCAGGGGCTTTGAAAGGAGAAATTCAAACCTTTGAAAGAGAAATCCCGTTGCACAGCGGTGGCACCCGACATTCTTTGGCTAATTATTACCCGGACATAGTGAATGGTGAAGTCGTGGGTTTTTTTGTTCATGTTGCCGACGTAACCCCACTGAAATTATTGGAAAGAGAATTAATCGTTTCAAATACCATAGTAAAGGAGCAGAACAAACGACTATTGAATTTTTCAAATGTTGTTTCACATAATTTGAAATCGTATGCCAACAACCTTGATTCTATCCTCAAACTTTTTGAAGCCGCCGACTCGGAAAGTGAAAAAGCCAAGATGCTGGGTTTTCTAAAAAAGATTTCAGCAGGATTTGGTGCATCGGTGAGTCATTTAAAC
>NZ_CAMLRU010000082.1 GCF_946482535.1 uncultured Flavobacterium sp. | reverse complement strand
TAAACTTCCTGCATCTAACATCAAACATCCAACAAATTAATTACTTTTGCCTCATGGAATTCTCATCAAAACTTTTAGAAAAGGCCGTAAACGAAATGGCGCAATTGCCCGGAATAGGCAAGCGAACTGCGTTGCGATTGGTATTGCATTTGCTCAAACAGCCGGCAGAGCAAACCCAATTTTTGTCGCAGGCGTTAATGGCTATGCGTGAGGAGATTAAGTTTTGCCGAAACTGCCACAATATTTCTGATGTTGCCGTTTGTGAAATCTGCAACAATCCGTCAAGAAACCATAAAATAATTTGTGTAGTCGAAGACGTACGCGATGTAATGGCTATTGAAAATACCAATCAATTTAAAGGCATTTACCATGTTTTAGGCGGTAAAATTTCGCCTATTGACGGTGTTGGTCCGAGTCAGCTAAATATTAATTCTTTGGTTGAAAAAGTAAAATTGGGACAAACAGAAGAATTAATTTTTGCCTTGAGCTCGACCATGGAAGGAGATACGACCAATTTTTACATCTTCAAGCAAATCAAGGATTTTGAGATAAAAACATCCACCATTGCCCGTGGTATTGCCGTGGGAGACGAATTGGAATATGCCGATGAGGTGACTTTAGGGAGAAGTATTCTGAATCGGGTTCCTTTTGAAAATTCTTTGAAAAATTTACAGTAAAATAATAGCCCACTACATTTTTGTAATTAGATTTGAAAAATCTATCTTTGTTTGCTAATTTTTTTAAAAATCTAATGAATAAACCCAAAATATATTTACTTTTTCTACTTGGTATTTTATTGACTTCCTGTGTTCCCACCAAAGATTTAGTATATCTTCAAAACAAAAGTGAAGGAAACAGTACCGCGGTTACTCCTTCAAATCAAAAACCTTATCGATTGCAAACCAATGACTTATTGAATATTTCAATCAAGGCCATTGATCCCAAGTTGGTAGAAATATTCAATCCGTCCGGCGCTCAGAATTTGGTGTCAACACCTGATCAAGGAAATTATTTTAATGGCTATTCAGTAGATGACCATGGAAATATCAGATTGCCTATACTTGGTGAAATCAATGTTTTAGGTTATACGACAGAAGAAGTTAGAATTAAAATAGAGAAATTACTCCTGGAAAAATATTTTAAAAGTGAAGCCGGTGTTTTTGTGATTGTAAAATTATCCGGTTTCCGATACACTATCAACGGCGAAGTTACCAATACAGGAACAAAGACCTTGTTTCAAGACAAAGTGAATGTGATGGAAGCCATTGCCAATGCCGGAGATATTACCATAACCGGTGACAGAAAAGACGTGAAAGTAATTCGAACTTTCCCTCAAGGAAGCGAAACTTTTAGTTTGGATTTGACAGATGCTAAAGTGGTCAATTCCCCAGGTTTTTATTTGCAACCTAATGATTATGTTTATGTTAAGCCGTTAAAGCAAAAATCATGGGGAACCGGAAAAACAGGTATAGAATCTTTAACGACCATAGTAACTATATTGTCTCTGGCTACTACTACTTTTTTGTTACTTAGAAATTAACACTCCTCTTCATGCTAGACGTAAAAGATTTCAATTTTTTTGACAAACAAAGCAGCTTTGATTTTAAAGGATTTTTAATCAAAACCATTAGCTATTGGAAGTGGTTTGTTATAGGGTTAATTATTGCTTTTTCGATTGCGCACCAAGTTAATGTCAGAAAACAAAAAATATACGGTATTGAAACAACCATAGCGGTTAAAGAGGAAAACAATCCTTTTTTCACGTCCAATACGAGTTTGGTTTTCAATTGGGGCGGAACTTCTGATAAAGTTCAGATGATTTCTACCACTCTTAAATCGAGGTCACATAACGAATTGGTAGTAGACAGATTAGATTTTTACATCGATTATTTGAAACAAACCAAGTATTTTGTCCAAGATGTTTACGGTGAAACGCCTTTCAAGGTCAATATTGATAAGACAAAAAACCAATTGTTGGATCAGTTTGTAAAGGTCAAAATGATCAACAAAGAAAAATACCAAATCACCATTACTTTCCAAGGTAATCAAGCAGAAGTAATACAGTATGCCGGAAATGTAAAATCGGTAGTCAATGTTCCGAAAGGAGAATTCAAAAAAGTATACCGCATCGGTCAAGAGGTTAACCTTCCGTTCTTAAATTGGAAGTTGACTTTGTCGGAAGCTTCATGGAAGAATTTCGAAGAAGAAATTTTGGTTCGCTTTAATTCCTTTGACAATACGGTTTCCACTTTCAAAGGGCTGAGAGTGGATATAGATGAGAAAGCCGGGTCTATTTTGAAGTTGGCGATGGAAGGCACCAATAAAGCCAGAATGGTTGATTACCTTAATACGACAGTAGATGTTTTAATCAAAAGACAATTGGAGAATAAAAACCAATTTGCCAAAAACACCATCAATTTTATCGATGAGACTTTGCTCAAAATGGAAGGGCAATTGAAGGATTCAGGAGATGAGTTGAAGGATTTCAGTAAAAATAATAACATCATCGATATTGAAGAAGGCGGTACTACTTACAAAAGTCAGCTGATTGATTATGATTTGCAAAAAGACCAAGTTGAGCGTAAGTTGGCTTACTTGAGTTCTCTAAAAAATTATTTGAAAAACAGTGTGGATTTCTCAAAATTACCGGCACCAACCGTGGCCGGAATAGACGAGCCAAACATTACCACTAACGTAGCCAAATTGATTGCCCTATCGATACAACGTTCTGATTTAGGCTATTCTATCAAAGGCGATATTTATTACGAAAGGATTGATAACGAAATCCAATCGGTTAAAAAAGTGCTCTTGGAAAACGCTAATTCATTGCGTAGCGCTTTGCAATATGACTTAGAGTTGGCCAATCAGAAAATCAGAAAAGTGGAAGGAGAAATCAGCCGACTTCCCGAAAACAAACAAGAATGGTTAAAGTTGTCCAGAAAATACAATTTGAGTGACAATATCTACAATACCTTTTTGCAAAAAAGGAGTGAAGCTTTAATTGTAAAAGCGGCGAATTTATCAGATATCCAATTCATTGATCCGGCCAAAGATGTTGGCGGCGGATTGTTAGGACCGAAAACCAGTGTGAATTATGTTTTGGCCTTTTTCGTTGGTTTGTTGGTGCCGTTAGTATTGGTATTCTTCATTTTCTTTATCAGTAATTCAATCCAAAATATTGAAGACATATCATCGTTAACCCAATTGCCTTTGATTGGAATTGTCGGAATCAAACATTCGGAAACCAATTTGTCTGTTTTTGAAAGACCCAAATCGGCCTTATCGGAATCCTTTAGAGCCATTCGTTCTTCGCTACAATTTTTATACAAAAAACAAAGCATTGAAGGAACCAAAACCTTGATGTTGACTTCCTCTGTCAGCGGTGAAGGGAAGACTTTCTGTTCGATTAATATCGCTACGGTTTTTGCTTTGAGCGAAAAGAAAACCATCATTTTAGGATTGGATTTGAGAAAGCCAAAAATCTTTGATGATTTTAACATACAAAATGACATCGGAGCGGTTAATGACCTAATCGGGCAAAGAAAATTGGAAGATGTTATTCAGCATACTCATATTCCTTATTTGGATGTAATAACTTCCGGACCGATTCCGCCGAATCCTTCCGAGTTAATCTTGGGCGATTCTATGAAAGAAATGATTGCGAAGCTGAAACAAAACTACGATTACATCATCTTGGATACGCCGCCGGTAGGTTTGGTTTCCGATGCTTTGGAGTTGGCTCAATTTTGCGATGTAACGCTATATATCGTTCGACAAAATTTCACCAAGAAAGAAATGTTGACTTTATTGAACAACAGAACCAAAAGAGGTGAGTTGAACAATGTGAGTATCATCTTCAACGGTTATGAAAATAAAGCCAAATACGGTGTAGGTTATGGCTACGGTTATGGTTACGGATACAGCTATGGTTACGGTTATGGCAGCGGTTATCATGAAGATGATGAGCCAAGCGGTTTCTTTGCCAAATGGAAATTCAGAATACTTAAAAAATTAAGGTTATGACGGGTGATGTGAAAACCATACTGATAACCGGAGGAGCCGGATTTATAGGTTCCAATCTTTGTGAGTATTTCTTAGCGAAAGGTCATCAGGTAACTTGTTTGGATAATTTTGCCACCGGTCACCGACACAATATTGCCGAGTTTTTAAACCATCCAAATTTTAAACTCATTGAAGGTGATATCCGCAGTCTCGATACTTGTCATGAAGCCGTTAAGAATATTGATTTTGTATTACATCAAGCGGCTTTGGGTTCGGTACCGCGTTCCATTAATGATCCCATTACCAGTAATGAAGTTAACGTTTCCGGTTTTTTAAACATGTTAGTAGCCTCGAGAGATGCCGGAGTGAAGCGATTTGTTTATGCAGCAAGTTCTTCCACCTATGGTGATTCTGAGAGTTTGCCTAAAGTTGAAGATATAATTGGTAAACCTCTTTCACCTTATGCAATTACTAAGTATGTGAACGAATTATACGCCGATATTTTCGGAAAAACCTATGGCTTGGAAACTATAGGATTGCGTTATTTTAATGTTTACGGAAGACGACAAGATCCAAACGGAGCTTACGCCGCGGTAATCCCGAAGTTTGTCATGCAGTTGATGTCTCATGAAAGTCCGGTAGTCAATGGTGACGGTAATTATTCAAGAGATTTTACTTATATAGACAATGTTATTCAAATGAATGAATTGGCCATGTCTACTCAAAATAAAGCGGCGGTCAATACGGTTTACAACACGGCTTTCGGCGATAGAACCACGTTGAATGACATGCTTCGTTTGCTCAAGTTGTATTTGTCGGAATTTGATTCAAGTATAGCGGATATTCCGGTGATTTATGGCCCTAATAGAGTAGGCGACATCCCGCATTCATTGGCCAGTATTGAAAAAGCCAAACAGTTGTTAGAGTACCATCCGAAGTTTTCTTTCCAAGAAGGATTAAAAGAAGCGGTGGCTTGGTATTGGAAGAATTTAAAAAAAGATTAAAAATTATTATTGATAATGAAAATAACTAATATTTGTTGTATCGGAGCAGGCTATGTTGGAGGGCCAACTATGGCTGTCATTGCTGAAAAATGTCCCCATATAAAAGTAACTGTTGTCGATTTAAATGAGGCCAGAATTGCAGCTTGGAATTCAGAAGATGTGAATAATATTCCCATTTATGAGCCCGGCTTGAATGAAATCGTGGGCAATGCCAGAAATAAGAATTTATTTTTCTCTACCGATGTAGACAAAGCCATTGATGAGGCTGAATTGATTTTCATATCAGTAAACACGCCAACCAAAACTTACGGAACAGGAAAAGGAATGGCGGCCGACTTAAAACACATAGAGCTTTGTGCCAGACAAATTGCCAGAGTTTCTAAAAATGATAAAATCATTGTTGAAAAATCAACATTGCCGGTAAGAACAGCCGAAGCATTAAAAAGCATTTTAGACAATACCGGTAATGGCGTACAATTTCAAATTTTATCCAATCCCGAATTTTTAGCCGAAGGAACAGCTGTACAAGATTTGTTAAATCCTGACAGAGTTTTAATTGGAGGTGAAACCTCGCCGGAAGGTCAAAAAGCTATTGAAGCTTTAGTAGACGTTTATGCCAATTGGGTTCCCAGAGAACGCATTTTAAAAACCAATGTATGGTCTTCGGAATTGTCTAAGTTAACCGCTAATGCGTTTTTAGCGCAAAGGGTATCTTCCATCAATGCGATGTCAGAGTTGTGTGAGAAAACAGAAGCCAATATCAACGAAGTAGCCAAAGCTATCGGAATGGACAGTCGAATTGGCTCCAAATTCCTCAAGGCCTCGGTTGGTTTCGGAGGTTCTTGCTTTCAAAAAGACATCTTGAATTTGGTTTATATTTCCAAAGCCTTCGGATTGAATGAAGTAGCCGATTATTGGGAACAAGTTATTATCATGAATGACCACCAAAAACGAAGATTTTCCAGAAATATAGTCCAAACTTTGTACAATACGGTTTCCGGAAAAAAAATTGCATTCTTGGGTTGGGCTTTCAAAAAAGACACCAACGATACCAGAGAATCCGCGGCTATTTATGTAGCAGATGATTTAATCAACGAACAAGCCAACATTGCTTTATACGATCCCAAAGTGGGACATGCTCAAGTATTATCCGATTTGAATTATTTAGAAACCAGAGATTCGACCGAAAATGAAAAGCGAATCTCAACTTTTGACAATCCTTATGCCGCTTGTGAAGGTGCTCATGCGATTGCCATTTTAACGGAATGGGATGAATTTAAAACTTATGATTGGCAAAAAATATATGACAACATGTTAAAGCCTGCTTTTGTGTTTGACGGAAGAAATCTTTTAGACGGCGATAAAATGAAAGCTATCGGTTTTGTATATCAGTCTATTGGAAGTTAATGTGTTGGTTGTAGGATTTTGAAAATAGAAGTAAAATAAAGGTAATGAATATTAAAATTGCAATTATAGGATTAGGATATGTGGGTTTGCCTTTGGCAAGATTATTTGCTACAAAGTATCCTGTCATAGGTTTCGATATCAATAAAAAAAGAATAGAAGAATTAAACAGCGGATTAGATAGTACACTTGAGGTTGATGAAGCTACTTTGAAAGAGGTAATTTCTGCTTCAAATGATCATGCCGTAGGTTTGTATTGTAGTAGTGATATTGAAGATATCAAGGATTGCAATTATTATATTGTTACAGTACCGACTCCGGTGGATAAAAATAATCGTCCTGATTTAAATCCGCTTTATAAATCAAGTGAAACGGTTGGTAAAGTTTTAAAACCGGGAGATATTGTGATTTATGAATCAACAGTTTATCCGGGTGTAACCGAAGAGGAATGTATACCGGTTTTGGAAAAAGTGAGTGGTTTACAATTCAATGTCGATTTTTTTGCCGGTTATTCTCCGGAAAGAATTAACCCCGGCGATAAAGAGCATACGGTAGAAAAAATTTTAAAAGTAACTTCGGGTTCTACTCCTGAAATAGGGCAAAAAGTCAATGAGTTATACAAATCTGTCATTACCGCCGGAACACATTTGGCTCCCTCAATTAAAGTAGCTGAGGCGGCAAAAGTGATAGAAAATTCCCAGCGCGATATCAATATTGCTTTTGTTAACGAATTGGCCAAAATTTTTAATTTACTAGAAATAGATACCCATGCGGTTTTGGAAGCCGCCGGAACAAAATGGAACTTTTTGCCCTTCAAACCCGGATTGGTAGGCGGTCACTGTATTGGAGTTGACCCTTATTATTTGGCCCAAAAAGCACAAGAAAAAGGATACCATCCCGAAATTATTTTAGCCGGAAGAAGACTAAATGACAGCATGGGAGAATATGTGGCTTCACAAGTAGTCAAATTGATGATTAAAAAAGGAGTGACGATTAACAAGGCTAAGTTATTGATGCTGGGCATCACTTTCAAAGAAAACTGCCCTGATGTGCGTAATACCAAAATTGTAGATGTGGTAAATGCTTTGGAAGATTATGGTATTGATGTTACTATTTATGATCCATGGGCTAAACCTGCTGAAGTGAAACACGAATACCAATTGACCACAACGGCGGAATTGCCCAACGATACTTATGATGCTATTGTTTTAGGCGTAGCTCACAAAGAGTTTAGCACCATTGATTTGTCGGTTTTAAAAAAGACAAACGGCGTCTTGTTTGATGTAAAAGGGGTTTTAAAGGAAAAAGCAGACGGAAGACTGTAGTATTTGGTAACCAGGATAATATATTGAGAATGAAAAAGATATTAATAACAGGTGGCGCCGGATTTATAGGTTCTCATGTGGTTCGTCGTTTTGTAACGAATTATCCGGAGTACCAAATTTTTAATTTAGATGCCTTAACCTATGCCGGAAATCTTGAAAATATTGCCGATATTGAGCAGTTGCCCAATTATACTTTTATCAAGGGAGACATTGTTGAGGCTGATTTTATTAATGACTTATTTCAAAAACACCAATTTGACGGTGTAATACATTTGGCAGCAGAATCCCATGTAGATCGCTCCATTACCGATCCGTTGGCCTTCGTTAAAACCAATGTTTTTGGGACTATGAATTTGCTCAATGCAGCAAAAACCATTTGGAAAGATAATTTTACAGGCAAAAGATTTTACCATGTAAGTACCGATGAGGTTTACGGAAGTTTGGGAGCTACCGGTTTATTTACAGAAACAACGCCTTACGACCCGAATTCTCCTTATTCGGCCTCTAAAGCCAGCTCTGATCATTTTGTTCGAGCTTATGGTGAAACTTATGGGTTGCCATATGTAATTACGAACTGCTCCAATAATTATGGTCCGAATCATTTTCCGGAGAAATTAATTCCGCTTTTTATCAATAACATTATCCATGAAAAACCACTTCCGGTTTATGGTGACGGCAATTATACCCGAGATTGGTTGTTTGTGATAGATCATGCTATTGCCATTGATTTGGTTTTCCATCAAGGTAAAAATCATGAGACTTATAACATAGGCGGGTTTAATGAATGGAAAAACATTGACTTGGTTAAGTTATTGTGTCAAAAGATGGACGCTAAATTAGGAAGAGCCTCCGGGACTTCTGAAAAATTGATTACTTATGTCAAAGACAGACCGGGGCATGATTTAAGATATGCGATAGATGCTTCAAAAATCAATACCGAATTGGGCTGGAAACCTTCTGTTACTTTTGAAGAAGGTCTAGAAAAAACCATTGATTGGTTCTTAAACAATGAAGAGTGGCTCAAAAATGTTACTTCAGGAGAATATGCTAAATATTATGAAAAGCAGTATTCTTAATTTTTTCTTTGGGTCATAATCAAATAAATTTATTTTTTCAATACGGATTTCCGTCTCGATGGAATTTCTAATATGCATTCTTTTGGGAATATTCAGAGAAGGGATAATTAGCTACTTGCTAATTTTCTCGCTTGATTTTTTTTGATTATACAGTATATTAACTAAAAATCAATAATTTATTAACACGCAAACGTTTTCGTTTGTGGGTTAGATTTTTCTTTTGTAATTTGGATAACATATTTTTATAGCTTTATTGACCCAAATTCTGCTGGTAATTTAATCTTGGCTGACTGCTTGTTAGTTAGCTTTATGTTGTTGTTACTTTTTTATTATAACAAATTAAAAAATTATTTTATGAAAAGAATTTTACCTTTATTGCTGATTTTAGTCAGTACTCCTTTTTTCGGCCAAACTTACCAAACCTGGAGGACTGAAGCCACTGATAATATTTGGCAAACCAATAACAACTGGTGGAATTTTCCCAATGGTAGTCCGATAGTTTTTGGACAACAAGAGTGGGATAACAATCATCAACTTTCTCAGCAGTCTACAGCAGATGTGAATACTTGGCGATTTTTATACAAAGCCGGAGCTTCCTCAACCCATACTTTTTCGGGTAATAAAATAAGATTTTTTGATTTTGGCGGTCAGAATCCTTCCATAATTAATGAATCTTCTGTAAATCAAATTATCAATAATAATATTGAAGGAGATGGAGATGCAGGTGATCCTATGGAAATTTATTTGACCAATGGAAATTTAACTTTCAACGGAAGTTTCAATAACATGGGCTCTTGGTTAGATATTTATGGGAACAATGGTAAAAGCCTTGCCATCACGGGAGCTATTTCGGGTAATGGTGGATTGGCAGTTAAACAAAATAGTACCGTAACTATATCAAATGCAAACAATACTTATGCAGGGAATACTTCGGTTGATGCCGGTACCTTAATCGTTCAAAAAGGGGGTCATTCTGCCAGTATTACTTCGGGGGCTATTGCTTTTACTTTTGCATCCACTAATCAGGCAGCCGGAACTTATGATTTTTTACCGGGACAACTTACCGGAAGTACTTCAAGAACTTTGACCAGTAATTTAGTAGCAGGAAAATCGATCAGCTTTAATTATACTACCGGTGATGTTACCATTTGTGATTTATCTACCGCTCCAACCAGTGTCTCGGGGATTACTACGATATGTTCCGGAACAAGTACTACATTAACGGTAAATGGAGGTTTTAAAGGAACGGGTGCAGTTACACAATGGTTTACAGGTTCTTGTGGCGGTACATTAGTCGGAACAGGAGATGTTTTAAATACCGGAAATTTGACAGCTGATACGACTTATTATGTTAGATATTCAGGGACTTGCAATGATACGTCTTGTGCTCAGGTAACTGTAACGGTAACGCCTTTAACCACAAACGGAAGCGTTACTACTTCTATTTGTGAAGGGCAAACATATGTTTGGCCGGCTAATGGTCAATCTTACACCACATCCCAAACAAATGTTACACATGTCGTAGGTTGTAATACAGCAACATTGAATTTAACAGTATCTCCTTTAACAATCAACGGAAGTGTTACTACTTCTATCTGTCAAGGAGAAACTTATGTTTGGCCGGCTAATGGTCAGTCTTATACCACGGCCCAAACAAATCTTACGCATGTAGTAGATTGTAATACAGCTACGTTGAATTTGACTATAACTCCACAGCCCTCTTGGTATTTGGATGCTGATGCAGACGGATATTATGTTGGATCTGCTATCGTGCAATGTGATTCGCCGGGCGCTGGTTATACTTTAACGGTTACCGGTTCAGGCGATTGTAATGATGGTGTTTTCGGAATTAACCCCGGAGCTTCAGAGATTAACTTTAATGGTATCGATGAGGACTGTGATGCTTCCCTATTCAACGGTCATGCACCGGTTGTTTCAAACATCACAACTGCAAGTGGCACTTTAGCGGCTATGACTACTACTATTTCATGTTCGACGGCTTCTAATACCTTGCCTTATTCGGGTGCGAGTGTAGTACATAAATTCAGAGTAACCAGAACTTCCCCGGCTGCTGCTCCGGTAGAGTTTTTAAGTGCTACAAGATCTTTCTCAATCTCACAATTGGGTATTGCTGCTTACTCCGCTACTTATGATGTTCAGGCTACAGCTATTGTAAATGGAGAAGAGCAACCGTATAATGGTA
>NZ_CAMLRU010000081.1 GCF_946482535.1 uncultured Flavobacterium sp. | reverse complement strand
GATTTCCTGTCGGATGATCCGGCACGTAAACAAAAATTTGTAAATGAAATCGGAAGAGCTTACGAAGACATCGGCTTTGTAGCTTTAAAAGGTCATTTTTTAGATGACAAATTAGTGGAAGATTTATACTCAGAAGTGCGCAACTTCTTTAGTCTTCCGTTGGAAACCAAAGCCAAATACGAAATTCCGGGTATTGGCGGACAAAGAGGCTATGTTTCTTTCGGAAAAGAACATGCCAAAGGTCGTTCGGCCGGTGACTTAAAAGAATTTTGGCATTTTGGCCAATACGTAAGCGAAGGGTCAAAATACGCCAACGAATATCCCGATAATGTGGAAGTTTCGGAATTGCCGCATTTTAACGAAGTCGGGAAAGAAGCCTACAGAATGTTAGAAAAAACAGGCGTTTACGTGTTAAGAGCTTTAGCGTTATACATTGGTTTAGATGAATTCTACTTTGACAATTATATCAAAGACGGTAACAGCATCCTTAGACCTATTCACTATCCGCCCATTACCGATGAACCAAAAGACGGTGCTGTTCGTGCTGCGGCTCACGGTGATATCAACTTGATTACGCTTTTAATGGGCGCGCAAGGCAAAGGATTACAAGTACAAAATCACAACGGCGATTGGATTGATGCCATGGCACAACCCGACGAGTTGATGATTAATGTAGGCGATATGTTATCACGCCATACCAATAATAAATTAAAATCTACTATTCACCAAGTAGTCAACCCGCCGAGAGAATTATGGGGAACATCACGTTACTCTATTCCGTTCTTTATGCACCCGGTGAGCGATATGCCACTGAATTGCTTAGAAAAATGTATCGATGCCAATCATCCGAAAGGCTTTGAAGACATTACCGCCGGAGAATATCTTGACGAAAGATTAGTAGAACTGGGACTCAAAAAGTAAAGGTTAATTCAATAATTTCATGAAAGACATTGAGTTATTCACTTGATGTCTTTTTTGGTTTTAAACTGAGGTACTAAAGCACTAAAGTTCTGAGGTACTGAGAAAAAAACCTTAGAACCTTAGCTACTAAGAACCTTAGAACCTTTAAAGAAAAAATGGACTTACAAGAACAACTAAAAAAACTATTCCCTGACCACGAACCTTCGAACGAACCGGAAGCCGTTGCCGATAATACTCACGAGCTTTTTATCCAAAAAGAGCCCATGATTTGTAAATACGAAAAACGTAAAGGCAAAGCCACCACCATCATTGAAGGTTACGAAGGCAGCGACGAAGATTTCAAAGTATTGGCCAAAGAAATCAAAACCAAACTCAGTGTTGGCGGTACTTTCAAAGAAGGCGCCATCATCATCCAAGGCGATTATCGCGATAAGATTATGAAACTGCTACAAGACAAAGGCTTCAAAACCAAACGCGTCGGCGGATAAATGATGTTAAAGTTCAAAATTTTAGAACCTGAAACTCGAAACCCGCAACCCAAAACTCGAAACTAAAAAAATATGATACAATCTTCAGAATTAATACTAAATCCGGACGGCAGTGTTTACCACTTAAACCTCAAGCCGGAACATATTGCCCACGACATCATCTTTGTGGGTGACCAAAACCGAGTAGAAAAAATCACCCAATTCTTTGACCGCATAGAATTCTCAACCCAAAAACGCGAATTCAAAACCCAAACCGGTTACTACAAAGGCAAAAAAATGACCGTAATGTCCACCGGAATCGGTCCGGACAATATCGATATTGTGATGAACGAATTAGATGCTTTAGTCAACATCGATTTAGAAACGCGCAAACCCAAAGAAAACCTTACCTCTTTGAACATTATCAGAATCGGAACTTCGGGTTCGCTCCAAGCGGATATTCCTTGTGACAGCATGGTCATGAGCAAATACGGTTTGGGCTTAGACAACATGCTTCGCTCCTATTTAATTGACGATATCTCCGAAAAAGCCATGGAAGAAGCCTTCATCAGCCAAACCAATTGGGATTTGAGAAAAGGCCGTCCATATGTAATCAGCTGCTCGGAATCTTTAGAAAAAAGAATCGAAAGCGACCAAATATTCAAAGGTTTCACCGGAACTGCCGGCGGATTTTACGGACCGCAAGGTCGCGTGTTGCGTCTCGAGATTCAAGATCCTGAATTGAATGCTAAAATGGATAGTTTCGAATTCGAAGGCATCAAAATGACCAACCTCGAAATGGAAACCGCTGCCATTTACGGCTTAGGCAAACTGTTAGGCCACCAGTGCCTGTCATTGAACGCCATCATCGCCAACAGAGCCACCGGAACGTTCAGCGAAGATCCGTATAAAGCCGTGGATGCATTGATTGCTTATGCTTTAAACAAATTGGCAGAATAATTTTTAGGAGCTTAATCCCGCTTTCCGCAGTATCTTTTTTTTCAAAAAAGGATACTTGCTGCAATCGGGGCTATTTTATCAATTTATTATGAACTTAATTTTAGAAACCAACCGACTCCTATTGCGTCCGCTCAAACTAACCGATGCGGAAGATATGTTCACTATGGATAAAAATCCGGAAGTACACAAATACCTTTGGCAAACACCGGTACAAGAAATAGCCGAAGTCATCAAAGTGATTAACTACGTTAACGAGCAATACGAAAGAAATAAGATTGGCCGCTTTGCCACGATTATAAAAGAAACCGGAGAATTTATCGGGTGGACCGGAATTAAATTTGTAGACGACCACGTTGAAAACGGCAACACTAATTTCTTTGACTACGGCTACCGACTCAATCCAAATTTTTGGAACAAAGGTTACGCTACAGAAGCCTCAACAGCATGGCTCGATTATGGTTTTAACCAAATGAACATCGACAAAATGAATGCTTACACTCATGCGCAAAATGGTGCTTCTAATCATGTACTGCAAAAAGTCGGCATGAAATTTATGGAAGACTATCCCGATAAAGACGGTGTGCTCTGGAAATGGTGGCAAATGGAAAATCCCTTAAAAAAAGAGAAGAGAGAATAGACGAAGAGAGAATAGACAAAAAATGAATAGGCTAACCATCTATATATCATCTATAAATCTATTATCTATTATCTATCATCTATCCGTCTATTATCTATCATCCATCCACATACAATCTAAAAATAAATAAATCTAAATGAAAACCGTAAAAATAGCCGGCGTACCGGAGCATTTTAACTTACCTTGGCATTTGTGTATAGAAAATGGTGAATTTGAGGAAGTCGGTATCGATTTACAATGGACCGACGTACCCGAAGGCACCGGTAAAATGTGTCAAATGCTTCGCGATGGCGAAACGGATATAGCCGTTATTCTAACGGAAGGGATTGTAAAAGACATCGTTGGCGGTAATCCAAGTTCAATTGTTCAAGTTTATGTGGAAAGTCCGCTAATCTGGGGCATTCATGTCGCGGGTAATTCCAAATTTCAAACTTTAGGCGATTTAGAAAACACCAAAGCCGCCATTTCTCGCTACGGTTCGGGTTCGCATTTGATGTCCTACGTTAATGCCCAAAACCAAAACTGGAATACGGAAACACTTCAATTTGAAATAGTCAATACCATAGACGGTGCGGTCGAAGCCTTAACCAACGGAACTGCCGATTATTTTATGTGGGAACGCTTTATGACACAGCCTTTGGTTGACCAAGGCATTTTTCGTCGCGTAGCCGATTGCCCTACGCCTTGGCCTTGTTTTGTAATTGCGGTTCGCAACGAGTTTCTCGAAAACCACCAACAAACATTAGCTTTGCTTCTGGAAATCATCAATAATACTACAATAGAATTTAAAGAAATTCCGAGTATCGACCGTACTTTAGCTTCAAAATACCACCAAAAAACGGAAGACATTCAACAATGGTTATCACTCACCAAATGGTCGCAAAAACCCTTGGAAGAAAAAGTGTTAAACAAAATTCAAAATCAATTATTTGACCTCAAAATTATCGATAAAAAAGGTACTTTTGCTGAAATAGTAAAAGCCGTTTAGCTTTTACAATGGCAATATGATAAAATTAGGCAATCTTACTTATCAGCAACTTAAGGAAAAATTCAGGATAAAAAGTCCGTGGGACATGATTATCATTTTTGTCTTGAACTTGCTGATAACCATTCCCATCTTTATCATTGCGCATCAGAACCTTGCCGCATTAGATTGGCTTTTCCACATTGATAGAATCATGCTCTTTCTGATAATCCTAATAATTATCCAATTAGGTTTAAGAGCCATGAGAAGAGTGACATTGATTTCTGTTATTCTCTACATCATCGTGCTCCTATACGGAACGCTTTCGGGCAAATATGGGTTCGAAAAAGTATTCGAAGATTACCGCTCCATGATATATACCATGAGTGATGACCCTTATCCGCAAGACATCATTATTTCAAAACTATTGCCTTTTCCCAACAAGTCAAAAATTTTGGATGCCATTGAATACGAGAATCCGAAAATCAGAAACTTTGCCATCATGGCCACTTCCAAACATTTTAAAAATGTAAAAGGCTACCACGATTATTTTACGCTCATCCAATCCTTTGCGGTCTTTAAGGAAATCAATTCCCGATGGTATTATGTGAGCGATCCCAAGGGTCACGACTATATTGCCAAAGCAACCGAATCCTTGCAATACCTTTCGGGCGATTGTGATGACCATTCGATTTTTATGGCCGCTTGCATTAAATCAATAGGCGGAACCACTCGTTTGATTCACACCAAAGGTCATATCTATCCCGAAATTTACATCGGAACCAAAAAAGATTTGGAAAAAATTAATTACGCAATTAAAAAAATCCTTTTCCCTTTAGAAAGTAAAAACAAACCCATCAATTACCATATCGATGAACGCGACAACATTTGGTTAAATTTGGACTATACGGCAAAATATCCCGGCGGACCATTCATGAATGAGGAAATTTTGGGTGCTTTAACACTCGAATAATTCTTCTGTTAATTATCAAAATTGACCGTTTTATTTATTATATTCGTTCCAATAAAATGACCCTAATGAAAAAATTGTTTAGTCTTTTCCTGTTGATGTCTTTGGCCACGCAAGCCCAAGAATCATCTCCATTGGATAACAAAAAAAATGAATTCCGAGTGGACTTATTATCCGCATTGGTTTGGCAAAAAGCCAGTCTGAGTTATGAGCGGTTCTTTTCCGGAAATTTTTCAACCGGTTTCAATGTTAATTTTTCAGACAGCAATGATTTGAATGATGATTTTGACAACGGCTATCGCAACAATGTGCCCAAATTTGAATTCAACCCTTATGTAAGATACCAATTGTCTAAAGGAAAGAAGAGTTTTTATTTTGCGGAAGCCTTTGCTTCCTATAACAGCGGAGATTTTAAGGAAATTGTACGGATGACCGATGGCAATGGAAACGGTTATTACACTACCGAAAAATCCACTTACTCCGATTTTGGTATGGGTGGCGGTTTAGGTTATAAAATGTATCTGAAAGACAAATTTGCCCTGGAATTTCTGGCCGGATTCGGTTCAAACTTGACCAATCGCGATAAAAGTCCGGACGTGATTTCCAGAGTTGGGTTTAATTTAGGTTACCGATTTTAATTAAGAAAACATGAAAAAACTATCATACATCGCCTTGCTTTTTGTGTCAACCCTATTCACGAATTGCGACACTAATGACGATACCTTCTACAAAACAATATACTTGGAAGCCGGCAACAATATTGTTACTTTTCCTGCTACTGCAACCTACAATGTCGGTGAATATCTTTATGTTCAAGCGGATATTCCGAGATACCTTCCGGAGAGCGGACAAACCAATTTGTTAGACATTTACAAAACCACCGGAAATGCTACGGGAATTTTCTTTTCTTATGTCATAGAACGAAAAATAAACGCCACCGATTGGGAAGTGGTCACCGTTAATGACAGCCAATTAGATATTAATGCCGGTGAGGCTCAAAACGGAGCTTATGTTTACGGTATTTGCCAATACAATGCAACAGATGAGTATTACCGTTATGACGTAGGTTTCCCGTTATTAACTGCCGGAAATTATCGCATGACTTTTGGTTACAACAGCTCGTCAACCAATAGTGTGGAATTGATTTCTCAAAGTTCGTCAAAAAACCTCATTGTCAATATCAATGCGGCTGTATCAAACCTTGATGCAAACGGCTACTTCTATTTCACGGTGAATTAAATTACCATTGGATTTCGGCTTTGCCAATACTTTGCAAATAAGCATTGGTTTTGCTAAAGTGTTTGTTGCCAAACCACAATCCGCGATTGGCACTTAATGGTGAAGGATGTCCGGTTTCTAAAACATGGTGTTGGGTGCGATTGATTTTAGCCCCTTTCTTTTTGGCAAATCCGCCCCAAAGTAGAAAAACCACATTTTCTTTGGCCTCAGAAATTTTTTGAATCACGGCATCGGTAAAGGTTTCCCAACCCTTATTTTGATGGCTTCCGGCTTCGCTTTCTCGAACTGTTAACGTAGCATTAAGCAGTAAAACACCTTGATCTGCCCAACGTTCTAAGTTTCCTGAAATGGGAATAGGCAAACCTAAATCGGTTTGAATTTCTTTAAAAATATTAATCAATGAAGGTGGAAAAGCAACTCCGTCATTGACTGAAAAACACAAACCATTGGCTTGACCAAAACCGTGATAAGGATCTTGCCCGATGATAACCACTTTGACTTTATCAAACGGACAATGGTCGAAAGCAGAGAAAATTTGGGCACCTTTCGGGAAACAAGTTTTGGTGGCGTATTCACTTTTGACAAAGCTTGTAAGCTGCTTAAAATAAGGCTTTTCAAACTCATCGGAAAGTTGGTCATGCCAAGAAGCATGTATTTTGATTAACATCTCATAAAATTTTACCAAAAATAGTATTTTCTGTTGCAATATGGATTTTATCCTTTGTAACTTTGAACCAAAGACACTGACAGCATGATATCGATTACAGATAAAACCTTAAAAGATTTAGAATTTAATACTGTTTTGCAAACCATTTCAGAGCGCTGTAATACTGAAATCGGAAAGCAAAAAGCATTGGAAATCGCTCCTTATAAAGACAAGGAAATTTTAATGGCTGTGCTGTTACAAACTTCTGAATACCTATCCTCTTTTACCAACAATAACGCTATACCTAATCACGGTTTTGACAATATTACCAATGACATCAAATTTTTAGCCATTGAGGACAGCTTTTTGGAAGTTGGCAGCTTCAGAAAAATAGCCACACTTTCCGATACGGTGAATGTTTTGTTATTGTTTCTCAAAAAATTCCAAGATTATTATCCAAAACTAAACGAAAAAGCTTCGCAGATTGAATACACCAAATACATCATCCAAAAAATTGATGAAGTAGTCGACAAATACGGTGAAATCAAAGACAATGCTTCTCCAGACTTGATCAATATTCGCCGAGATATGAGTGTCGTTCGCGGTAAAGTCAATCAAAGTTTCGGTCAGGCTTTAAGCCAGTACAATGGTTTAGGTTACTTGGATGAGATTAAAGAAAGCATCGTAGAAAACCGTCGTGTTTTAGCGGTTTTAGCCATGTATAGGCGAAAAGTAAAAGGTTCTATTTTGGGCAGTTCCAAAACCGGAAGTATTGCCTATATTGAACCCGAAGCCACCTTGCGTTATTCGAGAGAATTGAACAATTTGGAATATGAAGAGCGAGAAGAAATTACCAAAATTCTAAAAAAGTTATCCAACGAGATTCGCCCTTATGTTGACTTGTTGAAGCAATACCAAGACTTCCTGAGCGATATCGATGTGATTGCGGCCAAAGCCAAATATGCTCGTAAAATCAACGCTCTTTTACCAAATATTACCGAAGAAAAGCGCTTGTATTTTCGGGAAGCCTTCCATCCTATTTTATTTTTAAATAATTTAGAGAAAAAAGAGAAAACCTTTCCGCAAACTATCGAACTCAAAAATGAGAACCGCATCATAGTGATTTCTGGTCCGAATGCCGGCGGAAAAACCATTTCGTTAAAAACCGTCGGATTGCTGCAATTGATGTTGCAATGCGGGATTTTAATTCCGGTTCACGAACGAAGCGAAACGTTCTTATTTGACAGAATTCTAACGGATATAGGCGATAATCAATCGATAGAAAATCATTTGAGCACTTATAGTTACCGATTGAAGAATATGAATTATTTTTTGAAGAAATGCAACGCCAAAACCCTATTCTTAATTGATGAATTCGGAACCGGTTCTGATCCTGAATTAGGTGGTGCTTTGGCGGAAACTTTTTTGGAAGAATTCTATCACCGAGAAGCTTTCGGAATTATTACGACGCATTATTCCAATTTGAAGATTTTGGCCAATGAATTGCCATTTGCTTCGAATGCCAACATGCTTTTCGATGAAAAATCATTGGAACCAATGTACAAGTTAATTCTGGGGCAAGCCGGAAGTTCCTTTACTTTTGAGGTAGCTCAGAAAAACGGCATCCCTTACGGATTAATCAATCGCGCTAAGAAAAAAATTGAAGGCGGAAAAGTGCGTTTTGACAAAACCATAGCCACGTTGCAAAAAGAGCGCTCTAAACTCGAAAAAACATCCTTAAACTTGAAGGAAGAAGAAAGCAAGGCGCGAGAAGAAAGTAAAAGAATGGAAAATATCAATGCCAAGATTCAAGAAAAATTGGAACGCTATCAGGAACTGTATGATGCCAACCAGCGTTTGATTTATATGGGCCAAAAAATAGATGATCTTTCGGAAAAATACTTTAACAACAAAGACAAGAAAGTCTTGATTGGTGAGTTTTTAAAGTTGGTTGAGATTGAAAACTCCAAACGCAAAAAAGCCAGCGTTAAGGAGAAAAAAGAAAAAGAAATCATCCAGAAGAAAATCGTTGAAGAAGTCAAAGTCAAGGTAGAAGAAATTCGAAAGGAAAAGAAGGAAAAGAAAATCAAAGCCCAAAAACAAGAAGCCGAAAAACCAAAAGTAACTTTAAAGATTGGCGACCGCGTTCGCATGGTTGACGGCAAGTCTATTGGAACCATTGATAAGATTGAAAAAAACAAAGCCGTTGTTAACTACGGCATTTTTACTTCAAAAGTGAGTTTGGAAGAATTAGAATATGTGCAGACTAAATAAACCCTAATCGGAAGACCATTCAATGATGGAAATAGCTGACTTGCCCAAAGACAAAAAAATAATTTTATTTGATGGTGTCTGCAATCTTTGCAACGCCTCGGTACAGTTTGTAATCCGACGTGATAGAAAGGATATTTTCCGATTTGTGCCACTTCAATCAGAATTAGGACTAAAAATCATCCAACACCTTGGCATAGATCCAAAGAACACAGACAGTATTGTTTTGTATGAACCCGGAAGAGCCTATTATAATAAATCGGAAGCGGCAATAGAGATTGTAAAAGAATTTGGCGGTTTATATACATTGCTAAGAATATTGGCTGTTTTTCCAAAATCACTTTCAAATTTTGTTTACGCCTTTGTAGCCAAAAATCGTTACCGTTGGTATGGTAAACAAGAAACTTGCATGATGCCTTCACCGGAAGTTGCTGCCAAATTTTTAGCATGATAATTATCATACCACACTAAAACTTATCATTGTAGTTTTGTTAAACGCTAATTGATAAATTATGACTTCATTAAACATTTCCTTGTATTCTTGGGATAATGGTGCGTTCATTATGATAGGCATTTTTGCCTTGGTCATAGTAGCTCTCGTTACCACTGTTTTATTAATGATGAACAGTAAGAATAAAAAAAACGACTAAGTTTCCTTAGTCGTTTTTAATATTAGAAAAAACTATACTTAGTTTTTGATTACTTTTTTAGTAGCAATACCTTGGTCAGTTGTGATTTTCATCATGTAAACACCGGCAGCTAAATCGCTAACAGATATTTGACCTTCAGTAGCGTTCATTACTTGTGATTTAACCACTCTACCATTCAAGTCAGCTAATTCAACATTACTTACTACAGCGTTAGCCTCGTTAGTGAAGTTTATAACACCTGAAGCAGGGTTTGGATAAACAGAGAATTTAGAAGCTAAGAAATCGCTTGTACCCAATACTGAAGTAAAGTTGAAAGTATCTAATCTCAAGTTTACAGCTGCAGTTGTAGCTGCTGAAATATCGTTAAATCCGAAATAGTAGATTCCGGCACTTGGAGCTACGAAAGTTGTAGGTACAGTTACTTGAGTCCAAGTTGTACCCGGTGCGATAGCGATAGTACCTAAAACAGTAGTTTGCGCAACAGCAGTATTAGCTGTACCGGCAGTTACTCTCAAAGTTCTTGCCGAAGTAGAAGCTCTGTGGTAGAAAGATACCGTTACAGTTTCATTTGATTGTAAAGAGAAAGCAGGACTGAACAACCAGTTGTTGTTAGCTGTAGATGTGCTAGAAGCAAAAATCCAATATCCAGGAGTACTAGCTTGACCAGCTGTACCTGTACTGTTTAAACCTTGTGCTCCAGGACCGTTAGTAGCGATTGTCCATCCAACAACTTGTGCAGGAGTATCAAGACCACTTGTGTGAGGACATACTTTAGCAGTTGTAAATGCATTAGCAGTAGTCCAAGCACTTTGAGAAGTTCCACAGTTAGCTCTTACATAAAAGTCATAAACAGTAGAAGCTGTTAAACCAGATAATCCAACTGAATTTGTAGAAGTTGTAACAGTAGTACCTGTTCCTTGAGTAAACCCAGGAGCACCATACTCTACTTCATATCCTGTAGGAGCGCTCAAAGAAGCATCCCAGTTTAAAGTAAGTGATGTAGTAGTAACGTTAGTTGCTGCATTAACAGTATATACCGGTAAACAAGCTACTGGTGTAAATGTAAAATCGAAATCGAAACCTGCATCATTCCAGTAGTTATCCCATTGGATTAAATAGGTTACTCCAGCAGCAACCGGGAAAGTAATTGTAGTTCTGTAGTTTGTAGTAGAAACGTCATCAGAAGCATCATAACAAACTAAGTTATCACAATCACCAGTAAAAATTGAAACTTTAGTATCATCACTAAGAGGAGCTACGTTTTGAGCTAAGTTAGAATCTAAAGTAACTTCTCCGGAAGTAGTTGGTGTAAAAGAATACCAAAGACCGTACATAGGACCTGAAGGATTGTTAACATTATCTGCAGAAGTAGCGGCATGGGTATAACATACACC
>NZ_CAMLRU010000080.1 GCF_946482535.1 uncultured Flavobacterium sp. | reverse complement strand
TTTGCTGTTGATTTTAAATAAACGATTTCGCCGTTTTTAGGGACTGAATCCACTGTATAGTTTAGTTTTTCTAATAAATCTAAGGTGTCACGGTCGACGTCGATTTGGGTCAAGACATTTTCGTGTCCGTAACCGCGTCTCGGATCTTTGTTGGTTTCTTCGATTAAAACTTGAATCGAATCCTTTCCGTTACCGATCACGTGTGCCGGTTCTCTTTTGGCGGCGGCGACTAATTTGTTATCAATAACCAAAACCCTGAAGTCGAAACCGGTGATGAATTTTTCAACGATGACTCTTCGGCTGTATTTTTTGGCATATTCTAAACCGGCCACGGCGTCTTCCCATGTCACTACGTTTATTGAAGCACCTTTCCCGTGGTTGCCGTCGAGTGGTTTGATTACAATGGGGTAACCGATTTTTTTGATGGTATTTTCTAAATCTTCTTCGTCTACACAAATGCTGCCGCTGGCTACCGGTATGGAAGCTAAGTCGAGCATGCGTTTGGTTTCTTCTTTGTTACAAGCGATGTCAACTGCTATGTTGCTGGTTTTGCAAGTAATGGTCGCTTGGAAACGCATTTGGTTTACCCCGTAGCCTAATTGCACTAAGGAATTGGTGCCTAAGCGAATCCAAGGAATATCTCTTGCCACAGCTTCATCTACGATACTTCCGGTTGAAGGTCCGAGACGAACTCGTTCCCGAATTTCACGCATTTTTTGGATATCGGCGTCTACATCGTATTCTTTACCTGCGATTAGGGCTTCGGCTATGGCTACCGAGCTTTCTGCGGCAAACATACCAACGCTTTCTTCGGTGTAGCTGAACACAACATTGTATACGCCCGGTGTTTTGGTTTCTCGGGTTCTTCCGAAACCGGTTTCCATACCGGCTAGGGTTTGGATTTCTAAGGCGATGTGTTCTATGACATGTCCCATCCAAGTGCCGCGTTCTATGCGGGAGAAGAAACCACCGCGTACACCTTCTGAACAACGGTGTTCAATCATGGTAGGGAACATGGCTTCTATGCGTTCGCGAAACCCTTCGATTTTGTTGGTGGGAAATTGCTCCATTTCCTCTAAGTCCAAACGCATTTGGATTAATTTTTTGCGTTGTACACTCCAAATATTGGGTCCGCGAAGAGCTTGTATTTTTAGAATTTTCATAAGGTAGAATGAATTGTAATGTGATTAAGTAATGATTTTGTTAAAAATAGAAAATATTTGTTTTTATCCGCTACTTTTTTTGCAGAAAAGCAAAAAAGATAATGGAAACTAAGATTTGGCTTTTGGATTGACTGATTTTCAGTTTTTTAAAGTGACTGAGACAAGAGGCAAATCCCGGCTAGCCCCGATTGGAGCAGACTACCGTGTAGTGCGGAAAGCGGGAATAAGGACCACAAGAAAGCGCTGACCTTTACGCTTCTAAAAAGGCAACAATTTTTTGGTACAAATCTTTGTCGTGCATGCTGTGACCTAAGCCTTGGGTTTCGATATAGGTGGCGTTTTTCCAGGTGGAAGCATAGTTTCTGCCTTCTTCTACCAGGATGACGTTGTCGTGAATATCGTGGGCGATGATGGCTTTTTGGTTGAAATTTTTGGCAAACAAATGTCCGGCAAAGTCATCAATGTGGATGTTGAATTTTTCACGGTAATAATTTTCCAGCAGGTTTTTCATTTTGTTGTTCAGGCTGAGGATTGCAACAAAGTTATCGCTGATTTTCTTAAAGCTTGACGGCGCGCCGAGCATTACAATTTTTTCGATTTGATCGTTGGGATATTTGTTGAGGTAAAACGTAATGGCGGCACCACCTATAGAATGCCCGATTAGGGTTTGGGGTTGGTATTTTTGGATTAGCACGTGAATAAATTCGGCATAACGCGGTGCGTTGAATTCCTTTCCGGTGCTTTGTCCGTGAGCGGGCGCATCGATGGCGATGATGGTTTTGCCGAGTGGTTTTAGATGGTTGAGTAATTTTTTCCAGCGTGAGGCATTGCTTTCCCAGCCGTGCAATAATAAGATAATTTCTTCGGAACCTTTCCAGATATAGGTTTGGAAATCTTCGCCGTCGTAGTGCAAAGTTTCTTGTTGGGCACTTTGTAAAGTTTTAGGTAGTTTTCCGCTTTTGATTTTTCCTTTTCGGGGTTGGCTGAAAATGGTGTAGGCGATTTGTTTGGCTTTTTCGGGAAAGAAATAGCTGATGAGGTTGATGTAAAGACCAACCGATTTGGTGATTAAAAAGTATTGAATTTTTTTCATAAAAAAATCCCGAACTAGTCGGGATTCCTTATTATAGGTGAGCAAATAATTTTTGCATTTTTTCTCTTTCTTCCTCGGCTAAGGTTGCATCAACTAAGATTCTTCCTGAATGCTCATCGGTGATGATTTTCTTTCTGGCTGCAATTTCCACTTGGGTTTGCGGCGGAATGGTAAAGAACGAACCGGCAGAAGCACCACGCTCGATAGACACTACTGCTAAACCGTTGCGAACGCTGGAGCGGATTCTTTTGTAAGCGGCCAATAATCTTTCTTCGATTAAGGCTTCATACTCGGCTGATTTTTCCATTAAGAAGTTTTCTTCTTTTTGGGTTTCGGCCATGATATCGTTTAGTTCTGCTTTTTTGTGTTTTAAATGGGAAGTCTTTTGGTCTAATTTTTCTTTAGAATTGGCAATTACTTCTTTTTTGTGTTCGATAGAAGCTTTCAATTCTTTGATTTGTTTTTCAGCCAATTGGATTTCCAATTCTTGGAATTCTACTTCTTTGGTTAAAGAGTTGAATTCTCTGTTGTTGCGAACATTTTTTTGTTGTTCGGTGTATTTTTTGATGGCCGCTTGATGCTCTTCAATGGCACTTTTTTTGGTTTTGATTTGTTCTTCTATAGTAACTAAATCACTTTTTAATTTGTCTAAACGAGTGCTTAAGCCGGTAACTTCATCTTCTAAATCTTCCACTTCTAAAGGTAATTCTCCTCTAACGTTTCTGATTTCATCAATTCTTGTATCTATGATTTGTAGGTCGTAGATAGCTCTTAATTTGTCTTCAACACTTAGTTCTTTTGTAGTCGCCATATTTTATAAGTACTTAACTGGATTTGTATTTTCTTCCGAAAAAATGATGGCAAAATTAAGGATTTTTTTCTTAAGAAAATCAACAATATAATTTTTTGTAAATCTTTCGCTTTCAAAGTGCCCGATGTCGGCTAAAACGAATTGATTTTCGGCCTGATAGAAGTCGTGGTATTTCAAATCGGCGGTTAGGAAAATATCAGCACCGGCTTGTTTGGCATTAGCGATAGCAAAGCTTCCCGAGCCGCCAAGTACGGCAACTTTTTGAATAGGTTTCCCCAATAAAGCGCTGTGTCGAATACCGCCGCATTGCATTTTATCTTTAACAAAAGCCAAGAAGTCGGTTTCAGACATAGGTTTTTCGAGTTGGCCAATCATGCCTAAACCGATGTTTTGGTGTGTGTTTTCGAGTTGGTAAATTTCATAGGCCACTTCTTCGTAAACATGATTGGTGAAAAGCGCTTTGAGGACTTTAGATTGTAAGTGTTTTTCAAAAGTCACTTCGATTTTGATTTCTTCGTTTTCTACAAATTCGAAACGTTCACCCACTTCGGGATTGCTGTCTTCGTTGCCCATATAAGTGCCGATACCTTTGGAGTTGAAACTGCAATCTTCGTAGTTGCCAATTTTTCCGGCGCCTGCATCAAATAAAGCATTGCGAAGTGTTTCTACGTTTTCCGGAATCGTATAGGTTACGAGTTTTTGGATAAAGTTCTTTTTGGGAACTAATATTTTGGTTTGGGTCAAGCCCAATGCTTCGCAGAAGATTTTATTCACACCGTGTTTGTGGTTGTCTAGGGCTGTATGAACCGCATAAATGGCAATGTCATTTTTGATGGCTTTTAAAACTGCGCGCTCGACATAATTTTTGCCGGTAATTTTTTTCAAGCCCGAAAAAATAATAGGATGGAAGCAAACCACCAGATTGCAATTTTTGGCAATGGCTTCATCGATTACGCTTTCTAAGGCGTCGTGACAAACTAAGATTCCGCTGGCTTCGGCATTGGTGTCGCCGACTAGTAAACCAACGTTATCAAAATCTTCGGCATAGGCCAAAGGCGCCATTTCTTCGAGTGTAGAGAGGATTTCTTTTATTTTCATTTTGGTTGTTGGTTTTCTGTAGTGAATTTGTTCTTACTGCTTAAGTTTCCCATTCGTTTAAATACTCTTTAATCAGCCATGCGTTATTTACTTTTTCGAGCAGTAAAAATCGGCCGCTGTTGTGTTCGATACTTCTATAAAAAGCTACTTTGACTAAGGCGTATTGGTTTTTGGCAAAATAAATCGGTTTGTTGACAATAAGCAAACGTTGGTTGTTTTCCCCGTATTGTTCAGATACTTTTTGAAATTCTTCTAATGACAAACAAGCGTTGACTTTACTTTTTAAGTATTGGTTTTGATTGTTAAATAAGGCATTGTATTCCTTTGACCAATCTTCGTTAATACCGATGACGATTTGCTTTTTGATTTCGGCGGCGTTTTTTTTAAGAAAATCATTTCCGGCTATGACTTCCAAAACCTCTTCGGTATTTGGTGCTTTGTTACAATAGAAGCTCAACAGTTGCAATCGGCCTTTGGCAATTACTTTTTCATTTTTGTAATATTTGGAAAAGATGATTTTGAGTATAGCGGTATTGTCTGTCTCTTGGGCGAAAGACATCGGCATAACAAATAGCAACAGTAAAAGAAAATGCAGGTTGAGTGCTCTCATTAGTTATTGGAACGGTAATATTTTCATTCAAAGATAAAAAATCGTTACTTTCGTGCTATGATTTTGTTGCGAAAATTACTTTTCCCTTTGGCCGTTTTGTATGGCATTGTTACTTCCGTTAGAAATTATCTTTACGATAAAGGCATCCTTAAATCGTATTCTTTTGATATTCCGGTCATAGCTGTCGGGAATCTGAGTGTTGGTGGCACCGGGAAAACACCACAAATTGAGTATTTGATTCGGTTGCTTTCGCCTCAATATAAAGTGGCTACTTTGAGTCGGGGTTACAAAAGAAAATCTAAAGGTTTTATTTTGGCGGATGCCAATGCGAATGCAGAAATTCTGGGCGATGAACCATTTCAATATTTTCAAAAGTTTCCGCAGATACAAGTCGCCGTAGATGCAGACAGACGAAACGGCATCACACAACTATTGGCACAAAAAGAAAAACCGGAAGTGATTTTACTAGATGATGCTTTTCAACACCGAAAAGTCAAAGCCGGGTTCTATATATTGTTGACTTCTTATGATGAATTATTTTGTAACGATTTTATGTTACCAACAGGTAATCTTCGTGAAAGCCGATCCGGAGCCAAAAGAGCTCATCTTATAATTGTCACTAAATGTCCGTCAGACCTCAGTGAACTTGGGCAGCAAAATATCAAAAAGAAAATAGGTTTACCGGTGCCGATTTTCTTCAGCTTTGTGGATTATGATGAAGCGGTTTACAATGCAAATGACCGTTTGAGCATTGTGGCTGTCAAACAGCAAGAGAAGTTATTGTTGGCCGGAATTGCAAAGCCTCAACCATTTTTTGATTATTTACAGTCGGGCAATGATGCCGTTTTGACTTTTGCCGATCACCATCATTTTAGCGAAAGCGATATTTTGGCTATTAAAAATAAAGCCAACGGCAAAATTATCGTGACCACCGAAAAAGATTTTGTCCGACTTCAAGCGGAAGACTTTGGGAATCAATTGTATTATTTACCCATAAAGTCTAAATTCATTGCCGGTCAAGACCAATTTGATGCCTTAGTGATGAAAGCAGTGCACCTATAGCCAAAAGGCTTTTAAAATACCGTAGAGTGAGGTTATTATGATTAGTACTCCAACCATAGTCATCAATGATTTTCTAGGTATTTTTTTGGTAAAATAAGCTCCTAAAGGCGCAGCCATTACACCACCTATAATTAACCCCAAAATGATTTGCCAACTTTGGATACCGGCAAAATAAATCAGAATTCCGGCACTAACATAAGTGATAAAGAACTCGGCAGTATTTACGGTTCCGATAACGATGTTAGGCGTGTTGCCTTTGTGGATTAAATTGGAAGTTACAATCGGTCCCCAACCACCGCCGCCAATAGCGTCAAGAAAGGCACCAAACAAAGCCAAATAAGGAGCGTTTTTGATGTTTTTTTCACTGTTGATATGATTAGCAAAGGCTTTTTTAAGGATTAGGATACCCAATACCAATAAATACATCATTATAAAAGGTTTGATAAAATCGCCATCAATAATGTTGCCCAAAAGATAAGAGCCAATAGCAGAACTTATTACACCGGGAATGACTAATTTGAAAAAAAGCGTTTTATCAAAATTGCCGAATTTGATATGAGACAAACCCGAAACGCCTGTGGTAAACACCTCTGCAGTGTGAACGGCAGCCGAAGCGACTTTGGGTGATAATCCGGAACTTAAAAGCAAAGTGTTGGAGGTTACTCCATAAGCCATACCCAGAGCGCCATCTACAATTTGTGCCAAAAACCCGGCTAAGACAAACCATAAAAAGGTTTGGTCAAAAGCCAAATCTTCCGCTTTTGCATTAGGTAAATATTTTAAAACCACAATGGCAATTAAGGAGAGTTTTAACAACACTATAAAAATACCGATATGTCTTAGTCTGATTTTTTTCATGGCTTTTGGTTTATTTATTTTTCTTGATTAATTCTAAAAAGTTGAAAGTCAGTTCGAGATAGAGGAAGTCGGAATTAGAGGCAAAATTGCCGTTTTCCGCTAATTGTTGGTTTCTAACGAATTCCTCGGTGATAAAATGGGAATACCCGATAGTTGCCTCGAGATAATCTAAAGGATTGCTTCGAATTCGGAAGTCGAAATTATGTCCTAAAAATGAGCCGCTTTGTCCCGTTAAGTCTCTATTGTTAGTGGTTCCGCCTAAAAAGTTATTAAAGCGATCCGTTTTGCTGGCCAACCAATAAAAATTATAGCCTGTATCTACTTTTACAACGGTATTTTTTATTTTAGAACGGAACTCCAATTTGATTTTTGGCGCAATAATATTTTCCATGATGAAATAGTCATCGGCTGACCATGGACGGGCAAAACCAAAAAAACGTTCAAAGCGATTGCTTTCATCATCGTTTGGATTTTTATCACCGCTGGCATATCCTACAAAGGCACTGATTCGTGGTTTGTAAATTGATTTTTGGAAAGTATAGCCCATTTCGGCCGTAAAAGCGTATGCTTTTTGATTCTTGTGATTGTCATCTCCAAATTGATGAATACCCGTAATATCATAGTTGAAACCGGTGTTTTTTATCCAACCGTAAAGTCTAAGTCCGATGCTGTGGATGTTACGAGGTTTATTGCCATTGGCAACAGCAGCCTCTTGTTTTAAGGATAAATAATAAGGTTCCAAAGTCATGAAGTCTGACCATTTTCTCCAATGACCGATAATGGCTCTGAACTCTTGGTTGGTATCCGGTTTGTCGTAATCATTGATGTCTCTGAGAATGGGATTTAAAAGCAAAAAGTCCATTTGCCAATCGTTTTTATCTTGTCCGATTTGGATTCTGAATCCTTTAAAATTATTGGTTGTATTTCGCCATTGGTTTACGGCAATCAACCTTCGGTCAATCATTTCCATGGCCATTCTACCGTACCGCAAAAAAGCAGGCCGTTTATTTCCTAAAGCATCTTTGGGTAGGATTTTGTCAAAATAGAGTTCGGCATAGGCTTGTATGATATCGGTACGATTGACATCTCTGTTGTCAAGCGGATAGTTGCCATTGTTTCTTCTGGAATCTCCAAACTCAACTGCAGCGCGAAACGGATCAATGATATTGAGAATTCCGATGTAGGCGCGTGATTTGAAAAGGATTGGGTAATCATTGCTGTAAGTATCAGTTCTTCTGATATCATTGTGCCGCCATTCGGTACGCATTCTGGAATACAAACCAAGTTGTAACCAATTGGTTTTAGATGATTTGTATCGACTTAATTCATTGTAATTGATTACATAAGCCTGCGGCTCAGTTTCTCTTTTGGTGCCGTAGCTTTCGGCTTCAATATAATAGGATTTACGCGTTTCTTTTTTGACTGCTTTAGCTTGGGAAACAGAATCGTTTTGTCCCAACATTTTTGTAGTTACAAGGACTAAAGTCAATAAAAAAAGGTATTTATGCTTAATCATTCAAAAGGTTAATTTGAGCCAAATGTATAAAACATATAATTCCTACCAAATTTATATGATATAAATTTAAAAAAAATGACTAAATCGAATTCAATTCTTCGATTGTTTTGTTCAATATGGGTAACATTTCGTTTCTTAATTGACCAAAAAGCTTTCTTATTTTACAAGTTTCTTCGTCCTCTATACATTCATTGCATTTGCTGTAAAAATTTTCAGAAACACAAGGGATTAAGGCAATCGGACCATCAATCAATCGGATGATTTCTGCAACTGTAATTACATTAGAGTCTTTAAGAAAGCTGTATCCGCCTTCGGGACCACGACTGCTTTTCAGAATTTTGTGTTGCCTTAAATCACGTAATATGGTTTCCAAAAATTTATAAGGAATTTTTTCGTTTTCGGCTATAACTTTAGCGGAGATTGGAGTGGAAGTCTTATTTTGATGTAAATAAATAAGCGTTTTTATAGCGTATTTGGCTTTTTTAGAGAGCATAAATGAGGTAGTTACTTCAAAAGATTCCTTTAATGATGGTAAAAATAAGTTATTTTTTATCAAGTCGGAAAAACTATTTATGATAAAAATCATTATTGCCTTATGGCTTTTAGTTTTACTTTGTTCAAAAAACAATTGGTAATTATGATAGTATTGCCTTAAAGTTTTTTAATATTGTCAGTCTTAAAAAATAATTTATAAAATTTAATTTCATGTTGGAACTTGTACAGGAAACCGTTAACTATATCATAGGAAAAACCAACTTTACGCCGGAATACGGTGTGATTTTAGGCTCAGGTTTGGGCAGCTTTACGGATGATATTACCATCGAATTTACTTTGCCGTATCATGAAATTCCCAACTTCCCGGTATCAACGGTTGAAGGACATAAAGGTGCTTTGGTTTTTGGAACCATTGGTGAAAAAAAAGTTGTAGCCATGCAAGGCAGATTCCATTATTATGAAGGTTACAGCATGCAGGAAGTTACTTTTCCGGTAAGAGTAATGAAGTATTTAGGCGTAAACAAACTAATAGTTTCTAATGCTTCCGGCGGTGTAAATCCGAAATATAAAGTGGGTTCTATCGCTATTATTACCGACCATATCAATATGATGCCAGAACATCCTTTAAGAGGTAAAAACGATACTCGTTTCGGACCTCGTTTTGTCAATATGAGTGAGCCTTACAGTACAAAAATGATTGCCAAAATTAAAGAGATAGCCCAAGCTTCAGCCATTGAAGTGCATGATGGTGTTTATCTTGGATTGCAAGGCCCAACATTTGAAACCTTACACGAGTACAAAATGGTCAAAGTTTTAGGCGCCGATTGTGTCGGAATGTCAACAGTGCCCGAGGTAATCGTAGCCCGTCACATGGAATTGGAAACGTTCGGAATTTCGGTGATTACAGATATTGGTAGTGAAGAACACTTGGAAAGTATTACCCACGAAGAAGTTTTAAAAGCGGCACAAGAAGCCGAACCCAAAGTAAGACATTTGATTAAAACATTAATCTTGAATTACTAAACCAAATTTAAAGCTATAATTCGATAAAAATTTTCAGGGTCAAAAGGTTTGGTGATGACGTCGGTCATCCCAAAAGACAGCAGCATTTCTCTGTTTTCGTTTAGTGAAATAGCCGTTAATGCTATGATAGGTATTTTGGTATTAAACTCCCGTATTTGTTGGGTGGCAATTGTTCCGTTGATGCCGGGTAAGTGAACATCCATTAAAACCAAATTAAAATCGTTTTTGGCTTTGATTACTTCGATAGCTTGTTCACCATTGTCAATGATTTTGCATTTCATGCCTTTGTTTTCCAACATTTTTTTGGTCACCATTTGATTGATTTTATTGTCCTCAACCACCAAAATATGTTT
The DNA here is from genome assembly GCF_946482535.1 of uncultured Flavobacterium sp. Next base: position 1,284 of record NZ_CAMLRU010000080.1, on the reverse strand, counting down.
ACCGACCAAAACATCATCGGAATAAGATTTAGGTTTTTCTTGGATGATTTTTTTACTCCCGTTGAGTAAATTGAGCTCGACAGTAAAAGAAGTTCCAATACCTACTTCGCTTTTCAAACTGATTTCGCCGCCCAATAAATCGACTAATTTTTTAACAATTGTCAAGCCCAAACCGGTGCCGCCGTATTTGCGGTTGATTTCGATGGAACCTTGCGAGAAACTGTCAAAGATAGTTTCCTGTTTTTCTTCAGGAATACCGATTCCGGTGTCTTTGACGGCGAAATTTATTCGGGAAAAATCCTTGCCTTCTTCCATCAATTTAGCAATCACTTTGACTTCTCCGTTTTTGGTGAATTTCAAGGCGTTATTAATCAAGTTGATGAAGATTTGGGAGAGTTTGGTTGGGTCGCCCAACAAGACTTCAGGGATTCTTGGGTCAATTTCCAGAGTGAATTGGTTGTTGTTTTTAGAGGCAATTTCATGCATGGAATCTTGAATGTCTTGCAGTAATTGTTTCAGATTGAAATCGATGTATTCAATTTCAATGTTGTTCGAGTCAATTCGGTTAATTTCGAGTATCTCATTGATGAATGTCAAAAGATAATTTCCGGAAAACTTCAGTGAATTCAGGTAATGCAATTGGGTTTGTTTCGGATTATCTTCAATCAATAAATGGGTAATTCCGTTAATTGCATTCAGCGGTGTTCGCAGCTCATGACTAACCGTAGAAAGAAATTCCGCGCGAGCTTTAGAAGCTTTTTCTGCTTTGTCTTTGGCGAGTTGTAGTTCCAGGTTTTTTTCTTTTAAAAGTTCGTTAGAACGGGTTCGGATGATATTATTTTTGTACAAAGACAAGCTGAGCAGCGAAAGAATAGAGATTAAAGCAATGCCCAGTATACTGATTAGTTTAACGAATTTATTGGTTCTTTTTTGCGCTTCATTTTCTTTGGTCATTTGATCAATGGCTTTCATGCGCTCACTTTCTTTAAATTCCTGATAATCGTTGGCATCCAATTTTTGTTGGCTTACCTCAAAAAGACTGTCTTTTAAAGCTAAGTGTTCCTTTAAATAGTTGTGTGATTTTTTTAGGTCCAAAAGTTTTTCATTGGTTCTGCTCAACGCCAATAGAATAGCCGCTTTTTGGTCTAAACTTTTACTTCGATTATTTAATGCTAATGCCCGATTATAATAATTGAGTGCTAAGTTATTGCGGTTTAAATTTTCTTCAATGCTGCCCAATTGATACAAGGCTTCAGCCTTGGTTTTATAAATATCTTCGATATC
>NZ_CAMLRU010000079.1 GCF_946482535.1 uncultured Flavobacterium sp. | reverse complement strand
CAATACGATTTCGAAATATAAAATAGTATCCGCATCTTTTTTTGGTGCGCCTTTTAAATCGGAACTCGCAAATCTTTTCAATCTGATTACGTTTCTGCGAATCCAAAAAGCCACAACCGCTACCAATACCAATACGGCTAAAACTTCAAAAGAGCCAATTAAAACGCCGTACAAACTTCCTATATCTTTAAAGATTCGGTGTGTTCCGAACACACCGTCGATGATGATTTCTAAAACTTCTAAGTTGATGATGATGAAACCAACATAAACAATAATATGCAACAATCCCGCAATGGGTCTTTTCACCATTTTGGATTGTCCCAATGCAATCATCGCCATGTTTTTCCAACGTGCTGAAGAATTGTCATTGCGGTTAACTTCTTGTCCCAATTTGATGTTGCGCGTGAGTTTCTTTACGTTTTTGGCAAAAAAAACAATACCCGCAAGGAGTATAATTGCAAAAAGTATGTTGTCAATATACATCATGGTTTCGAAGTTTACTTTTTATTAATGGTATCGTTAACTGGTGCTTTATAAGGTTTGTTTTTCTTTCCGAAAAGCGAAACATTGACATATCGTGTCGGATTCAAACGTAAATCTTGCAGCAATAATTCCAATTCTTTAGCGCTTTTAGCGAAGTTGTTATATAAAGCTTCGTCTTTGGCTAATTTACCCAAGGTTCCTTTTCCGGCTTGCATGTCGGCCATAAGCTTGTCAACGCTGGCTAAAGTTTTCTCCAAATTTTTAACCGTTTGTCCGATATCGGCTTTGGCTAAAGAATCAGACATCGTTTTCAAGTTGCCTGAAGCTTTATCGAAATTAGACATCGTAGAAGATATTTTCCCTTTATTGTCGGCTAACATTTGGTTTACACTTACAGAAGCTGCTTTGAATTCGGCTAAAGTCGCATTTAAATTTTCTAAACTGCCTCTCAGGTTTTGTTTGGTTTTTTCGTCTAAAACTTGGTTTACGTTAACCAACATGGTATTGGCATTTTCCAAAACCTTGTCGAGTTTTTCCTTGATAGGTTTGATTTGGTTAGACACTTCTTCAGTTAAGCCCAATTTATTGGAAGATTTTAAAAAATCGCCTGAAACTGACACTTCCTGAGTTTCTGTGTTGGGTAGAATCGCAATTTGTTTGCCGCCGATAGGTCCGGGCGAATACAATTCGGCCACGCTGTTTTTAGGGATTTTATAATCGCCGTTGATTTGCAATTCAACCAAGGAAGTCCAGTCTTTTTGCAACTCGATTGAATTCACTTTTCCAACCACCAAACCGTTGATGGTTACCGGCGAAGAAGACGCTAATCCGTCAACATTGCTATATTTTACGTAGTATTTATTGTAACTCGACAACAAGTCTCTTCCTTTTAAGAAACTATAGCCCCAAATGAACAATAAAATAGAAGCAATCACTAAAATTGCGGTCTTAATTTCTCTGGTGATTTTCAATGCTGATTGTTTTTTGGCAAAGTTAAAATAAAATACTAAAACTCCTTGTTATATTTATTTTAATGCTTCTTGTACGCTAACTTTTTTTCCATTTTTAAACGCAATAACAAAAGCGGAAGTAAAACCTTTGGCTTTGGCTTCGGCTAACAGTCTTTTGGCTTCCTCATAGCTGGAGGTTTCGCCATACATATATTTGTATAACGTGCCTTCGCTCGACATGGAAATATTATTTAATCCTTTGAAATTACTTGGTGTAAGTTCGAGCTTTTTCCCGCTGGCGGAAAGTTGTATTTTGAATGTGGCTACACCGTTTGTAACGATTTCCGGTTTTGGCTCAGCTTTAGGTTCTTGTTTTTTGACTTCAGTGCTTTTTGCCACCGGTTTTGTAGCTTGAGAATCAACCACTTTTATGTTTTCAACTCTTTGTGAAGGTTTAACATCGTCAGCATCACCGGCACCATAAAATTCTTTTTTGTAGCTCAGAATTGCAGCGGCAATAGCCTCTGCAACGCCTTGTTGACCTTCTTCAGAATCAAGTCGGGCTCCTTCTTCCGGATTGGAAATAAAACCCATTTCTATCAACACTCTCGGCATGTAAGCTTTGTGTAATACCATAAATGGTGCTTGTTTAACGCCTCTGCTTTTTACCTTCAAATCATCAATAAAATGATTTTGAATTTTGCCCGCCAAAGCAATACTGCTTTCCAAATACTCTTCTTGCATCATGGTTAAACCGATAATACTCTCGGGTGATTTTGGATCGTAGCCTTTGTATTTTTGTTGGTAATCTTTCTCCATCGTGATTACCTCATTCTCTTTCTTAGCCGCTTCCAAATTGGAGGCATTTTTAGACATACCCATTACATAAGTCTCCGAACCACAAGCAGCCGAATTTTTATTAGCATTACAGTGAATGGAAACAAATATGCTGGCATCAGCTCTGTTGGCGATATTGGCGCGCTCAATCAAGTCTACAAAAGTGTCATTTTTTCGGGTGTAAATTACTTCAACACCGGGTTTACTTTCTAAAATCTTACCCACTTTAAGCACCACAGCCAAAGCTATTTTCTTCTCGATATGACCATTGTAAACCGCACCATAATCATGGTCTCCGTGACCGGCATCCAAGGCTACTTTGAATTTTTGACCCGATTGGGCAAAGGTCAAATTAGAAATAAATAATAAAATCGTACCTACGAACGCAATTCCTTTCATTTGTTTTATCAATTTCAATATGTGATTAAGTTTTAAATTTTTACAGCAGAAGTTTTTCCTCCCAGAGTTGTTACAATAAAAGCATCTTTAAAGCCCTGTCTTTTGGCTTCTTCATTCATTTTCTTGGCCTCTTCCAAATTGGTTGCATTTCCGTAAAAATACTTGTAAAGATTATTTTCAAAAGTATACGATATCATTTTTAACCCTTTAAAATCGGTCGAGGTCAAGGCTCTTTTTTTGGAGCTGGCAAACAATTGTATTTTGTATGACCCTTCAGTTGCCGGAGCCATCTGAATTTCTTCCGGCTTAGAAACCACCGGTGATTGTGCCAATGGTTTTTCAACTTTTTTGATTGTATCTTCCGGTGTTTCCGGAGCTTCATTTACTACAATACCATCAAAATAAGATTTTTTGTATTTGATAATGGCTTTGGCAATTTGTTTGGCCATTTTGTTCTGACCTTCTTCTGAATTTAAAAATTCGCCTTCTTCTTTATTGGACAAAAAACCCAATTCAATTAAAACTCCGGGCATAACGGCAGCATCTAAAACCCACAAAGGTTGTTGCTTTATACCGCGTGATTTTCGGTTTAAATTATGAGTGAAATTGTCTTGAATGGCTGAGGCTAGTTCTATGCTACTATTAAGATTTTCTTCTTGAATGATTACACGACCTATCAAACTTCCAGGGTTTTTTGGATCAAATCCTTGGTAAGTATTTTTATAATTGTCTTCCAAAAGGATTACAGAATTCTCACTTTTGGCCACTTCCAAATTCATATCACTTCTGTCCATTCCCATCACAAAAGTTTCAGTTCCCGATGGTGTTTGATTGGTAACCGAATTACAATGTATAGAGACAAACAAATTCGCATTGATTTTATTGGCTACTTTGGGACGATTAACCAACTCGACAAAGGTATCGTTCTTACGTGTATAAACAACTTCAAAATCTTTCTCTCTTTCGAGCATCTCTCCTACTTTCAAGGTGGTTTTCAAGGCAATTTCCTTTTCAACAAAACCGTGATAGGAATTGCCCGGATCTTTGCCTCCGTGACCTGCATCTAAAACCACCACAAACTTGTTGGTCTTGCCCTGTCCGAAAACAGTCAAAACACTGAACAACATTAGTACCGATAAATACGATTTTATATTGTTTTGAAAACCCATCGACTTCAAAAGTTAATTTTAATTAAAACACAGCGGTCATAAATGTAATATTTACCTATTTTTGACCGAAAATATTGTTTAAGTTTGCCACGTCAAAAACCAAGCCATATTTCTACAAAAATAGCATTAAACCTTTGCAAAGAAACTTATTTAATATCGTTTTTTTAACAATTTTCCTAACATTAGGAATCACTAAAACATATTCACAAGACTTACCGCCAAAAAACAATCCTATCCCGGCTAAAAACCAAGCAGATAGTACTAAAGTGGAGTTGACCGATTTGACAAAAGTAATTGACTCAACTAAAAAAGACAGTCTCAAGCCCAAAAAAACTTTCTTAGACGGAAAAATCAAAAGAAAGGCTGTTGACTACGAAAAATTAGACCAAAAGAAAAAACTCATCACGCTCTACAACAAAGCGGAAGTTTATTATCAGGACATCGAATTGAAGTCGGGCATCATCGTGATTGACTATCAAAAAGACGAAGTTTACGCAGGAAGAATTAAAGATTCCACCGGAAAATATACCCAAAGACCGGTTTTTAAACAAGGAGCCAATGTGGTAGAACCCGATTCTATTCGATTTAATTTTAAAACCAAAAAAGCTTTGGTTTGGAATTCGAGAAGTCAACAAGGGGAAATGAACATCAAAGCCGCTATTACTAAAAAGGAAAACGACTCTGTTTATTTTATGAAAGGTGCGCGGTTTACCACTTCTAAAGATATTGACAATCCCGAATATTATTTTCAAACCGACCGTGTAAAACTGGTTCCCGGAAAAAAAGTAGTGGTTGGTTTAACCAACATGGTCATAGCCGATGTACCTACGCCTATTGCGTTGCCGTTTGCCTTCTTTCCCATGACTGACAAAGCGCGTTCGGGTTTGATTATGCCAACTTATAACGACAGTAATACCCGAGGATTTTCTTTGCAAAACGGTGGTTATTATTTTGCTTTGAGCGACAATTATGACTTGGCAGTTTTGGGCGATTATTACACCAACGGAAGTTATGCGCTGCGATTTGAATCTTCCTATGCCAAACGCTACAAGTTTTTAGGAAATGTAAACATTCGTTTTGAAAATTTGATTCAAAGCGAAAGAGGTTATCCCGATTACAGCAGGGCCAATAATTACAATATCCAATGGACACACTCTAAAGACGGAAAATCGAACCCAAACTCCAGATTCTCGGCATCGGTAAACTTGGGAAGCAGTAAATTCTTCCGACAATCCTTGAATCAGGTGAATGTGGGTTCAACTTTGAACAATACCTTGAGCTCTTCCATTTCTTATTCAAAGACCTTTAATTCTGTGCCGCAAGTGAATTTATCCTTGGCGGCAACCCATTCACAAAACACCAACACGGAACAGATTAATATGACTTTGCCGACCTTGCAATTGAGCGTGGACAGGATTTTCCCTTTTGCGCCCAAAGACGGTATCAAGAAAGGATTCTTTAAAAACATCAATCTTCAATACAATTTGAGAGGCGAAAACAGAATTGCAACTACTGATTCTCTTTTCTTCAAGTCGGAAATGTTTCGCGATGCTAAGTTGGGTTTCCAACACAGTATACCGTTAAGTACCAACTTTAAAATATTCAAATACTTTAGTGCTTCAACGGCTGTCAATTACAATGAAGTTTGGTATTTTAAAACCATTAAAAAGCAATACCAGTCTTCAACTAATGAGGTTGTAAATGCTGAAGTTCAAGGATTTGATGCTTTCAGAACGTATTCCTTTTCGGCCGGATTGGGAACTACCATTTACGGTACTTTTAAATTTGGGGAAAAGAAAAAAATCCAGGCCATTCGCCATGTCATGAGACCAAACATTTCTTATAGCTACACTCCTAGTTTTGAGAAATATTATGACACTTATGACCCGGATGGCAGTGGGACTATGCTGAAAGATTATACCCGATTTGAAGGAGGAATTTTCGGCGCGCCGGGTAAAACCATGTCTAACAGTGTCGGATTCAATTTGAGCAATACTTTCGAAGCTAAAGTAACCGAAAAAGACTCGACCAAAACCGAACCTAAGAAAATCATGTTGCTCAACAACTTGAATTTTTCAACCAGCTATGATATCACCGCCGATTCCTTGCGATGGGCACCCATGCGTGTTAGTGGCGGAACTCAGATATTGAATCAGAAAATGAACATCAATTTTGCAGCGACCCTAGATCCTTATGCCATTAACAATTCGGGCCAAAGAATCAATACTTGGAACATTGACAATGGCGGAAGTTTGTTTAGAATGACCAGTGCTAACATGACACTCAACTATTCCTTCTCGAGTAAAGACGGCAAAGGTGACGAAAAGAAAAACGAACAAGGCAAACGAAACGGTGGTCGAGAAGATGATTTATTTGGCACCAACACCGATTTGAGTGACCGAAGACAGAGTCAGTTTGATCAAGATGAAGACGAAGAAAAACCGCCTACCGAATTCTTTAAATATGAATTGCCATGGGACATGACTCTGGCTTACTCCTTAACCTACTCCAATGCCCGAAGAGAACAGGAAATTACCGGAAACTCGGTCATGATTTCGATGAATACCGATTTGACACCCAAATGGAAAATTGGGGTTTCTACCGGTTATGATTTTGTACAAAAAGGGGTTACTTTTACCCAATTTCGTTTTGAGCGCGATTTGTTGAGCTGGCGTATGGATTTCAATTGGGTGCCGTTTGGAGATAATGCCTATTGGGGATTCTTTATCGGAATCAAATCGGGTGTATTGAGCGACATCAAGTGGGATAAACGTTCGCTTCCGGACAGAACTTTAAGATAGACCTCAGAAAGCAGAAAATAGAAGGCAGATTTCTAAAAAATAAATTATGAAAAAAATCATTTTTACAGACAAAGCTCCTGCTCCGATTGGTCCGTATAACCAAGCAGTATTAGTAGGAAACACACTTTATACTTCAGGGCAAATTGCTTTGGACCCGACTTCAATGGAATTGGTTTTAGAAGATATCGAAACCGAAACCAAACAAGTGATGGAAAACATGAAAGCCGTTTTAGCCGCTGCAGAAATGACTTTTGAGCATGTTGTCAAAACCACTATTTTTATTATGGATATGGGAAATTTTGCTCGAATTAATGCTGTTTACGGCAGTTATTTTGATGAAGCGATGGCTCCGGCAAGAGAAACCGTTCAGGTGGCTTGCTTGCCTAAAAATGTCAATGTGGAAATTTCTATGATTGCGGTGAAATAGCATTAATAGAGCGATATTCATTTTATTACAGCTAATCCTTTGTTATTTAATGACAAAGGATTTTTAGTTTTTTCACAACTACTAAAGTATCAATATGGTGAATAAAAGTTCTAATTCTAAATTATTGGAAGAAAAGTTTTATATATTTGAGCCATCATTATTACAATCTAACCATACAATACTGTCCAATGAATGCTCTTTCTAAAAAGGTTTTATCTACTGCTTTAATTTTATGCTCCGGCTTTTTATTGGCGCAACCCAAAATTCCTATCAAATATTATGTAAATAATACCGAATTCCCGATAGAAAATGTTAAGTTCTTTTTGGTAACCCAATTTGACACCATTACCCCTAAAATAGAGAAAGGAAAGATCAAACTTTCAAAAGGTTTCAAAGAGAATTTTTCTTTGTTTGTTCAAATCGATGGCAGAACAATGAAAATAGGCTCATACCGACCGGCTACTTTTAATCAAATAGACGGCATTGCTGTTGGCCGTATTACAGATTTTTCAACTTTGAAAAAAAGTTGGAAAGCAAACAATGCCTTTCGTATTGACAAGGATTACGAAATTATAATTCCTGATTCAGAAAACCTCCTTGATGTTATTTATTTCGATGTTAAAAACGATGTTAACGTCTCGGGGATTTCAAACTACAAAGTGTATGTTCCGACTTTTGATTTTGGATATGAAATAATTGCCACAAAGAACTAAAGAAATCTTGCAGGCAATTTTCTAAATCATCTGGTTTCATCCAAACCCAACAATAACAACTGTGCTGTAGCTTCATTCGTAGCCAATGGCACATTATGCACATCACAGATTCTGATGAGCATATTGATATCCGGTTCGTGGGGATGACTGGCATTCGGATCTTTGAAAAACAAGACCATTTTGGTTTTACCTTCAGCCACTCTGGCTGCAATTTGGGCATCGCCTCCTAAAGGTCCGGAGAGCATTTTCTTCACCTTAATACCAACCGCTTCCACCTTACTGCCTGTCGTTCCGGTAGCAATAAGTTTGATGTTTTCTTTTTCAAGAATCTTTTTGTTTTTGTTGATGAACTGAACCATATCAGCTTTTTTCCCATCGTGGGCAATAATGGCAATTTCCATAAAGTAACGTTTGGGTAAAAATAAAAAATCCCGAGGATATCGGGACTTTAATCATTATTTATTTAAAATGTGGTAGGCAATCAATCCGTCGATTGGTCTTCGGAGAACGTTGCCGATTTTAATGTCATATTTCGCCAAAACTTGCTCCAATTCCTCTTTCAAATAAAACGCAATTGAACCTACAAAATGCACCGGAACCTCTTTGCAATTGTCAAACTGCATGATATAGTTTTTGGTAAAAGATTTCAATTCTTTTTTAATAATTTTTTTGCAAAATTCATTGTCTTTATGCTTGATGATAAACTTAGCAAAAGTCGCTAAATAAGCATTAGGATTGGCTTCTTTATACAAATTGGCTTTGATATAATCTGCATCTACATTGTATTCTTCTTCAAATTCTTTGGCCAATTCTTTTGGCATACTGTTAAAATAATACCCGCGAAGTAAATGTCTCCCAAAACGATTTCCGGAACCGTCATCCATGGCAATATAACCTAGGGATTGTACTTTTTGGTGCAACACTTTACCGTCAAAATAACTACAATTAGAACCTGTTCCAAGGATACAAACAATAGCTTGTTCGTCTTTTGGAGTAGTTGCATAAACTGCCGCATAAGTATCTTCATGAACCGAAACCACAGCATTGGTAAAATACTCTTCAAATACTTTGGTCAGGTAGTTTTTCATTCTGTCAGTACCACAACCGGCACCGTAAAAAAACAAGTGTGTCGCTTTGTCTTTGTTGTGCTCAATATCAAATTTGTCATCGAGGCGTGCGATAACTGTTTCTTTATCTAAAACTTCGGGGTTCAGACCCAAAGTTTGCGTGGTAAAAAGCACTTTTCCGTTATCATCAATGGCAATCCAATCGGCTTTAGTAGAACCACTGTCAACTAATAATTTCATAATTAATTAGGAATTACGAATTAGGAATTACGAATTTGAAACGGCGTTCAAATGATAAAACTTAATTCTTTTATTATTTCGGTTTGGTTGTTTGTTAGGTATAAAAAATCCCGTCGTCGCAAAGATAACGGGATTTTATTATTTATTTTATTATAAGCCGGCAATGTGCACAGACAAATCAATTAATTTGCTGGAATATCCGTATTCATTATCGTACCATGAAACCAATTTGAAGAACGTTGAGTTCAAACCGATTCCGGCTTTAGCATCGATGATTGAAGTTCTTGAATCACCAACGAAGTCTTGAGACACTACGTCGTCTTCTGTAAATCCTAAAATCCCTTTCAGTTCGTTTTCAGAAGCTTTTTTCAATACAGCCATGATTTCATCATAAGAAGTTTCTTTGGCCACTTTTACGGTTAAATCCACCACAGAAACATCAACAGTTGGCACACGGAATGACATTCCGGTTAGTTTTCCGTTCAATGAAGGAATCACTTTTCCAACAGCTTTAGCCGCTCCGGTTGAAGACGGGATGATATTTACACTGGCTGCACGTCCGCCTCTCCAATCTTTTCTGGATGGCCCGTCTGCTGTCATTTGGGTTGAAGTGGTCGCATGAACCGTAGTCATCAAACCTTCAACAATGCCGAAATTATCATTGATTACTTTGGCCAATGGCGCCAAGCAGTTGGTAGTACAAGAAGCGTTGGAAACCACTAAATCAGAAGCTTTAGCTTCGGTATGATTTACACCCATCACAAACATTGGCGCGTCTGCAGACGGTGCGGAAATTACCACTTTTTTAGCACCTCCGGCAATGTGAGCGCTGGCTGTTTCTACTGTGGTAAAGAAACCGGTACATTCGGCCACTACATCTACATCAACGTCTTTGTCATCCCATTTAATTAATTTCGGATCTCTTTCAGCAGTTACTCTGATGAATTTGTCGTTCACGTATAATTGACCATCTTTTACCTCAACTTTTCCGTTGAAACGACCGTGAACTGAGTCATATTTTAATAAATAAGCCAAATGGTCAACGTCTAATAAATCGTTGATGGCTACTACTTCTACATTATCTCTGTTAAAGGTTTCTCTAAAAACAATTCTTCCGATTCTTCCGAAACCGTTAATTCCTAATTTTACTTTTGACATTTTTATTTTTTGTTAATTTGGTAATATATTAATGTGGTTACTTGTCATCGAACTATAGAATAAAAAAATAACCGAATACACTCTTTTATGTGGACATGATATCAGACACTCTCAACAATTCTCTGTCGATTTCCGAGTGGCCTTTGATGGCTTGTTCCAATGGCGTTAATTCTATTTTATCGGCCAATACGCCAACCATAAAGTTGGTTTTACCTTCCAATAAAGATTCTACTGCTTTAACGCCTAATCTTGAAGCTAATACTCTGTCATAACAAGACGGAGAACCACCACGTTGCATATGGCCTAAAACTGAAACTCTGATATCATATTCCGGTAAATGTTCTTCGATGTAATCTTTGAGTTGGAATACATTTTTCCCCATTTTTTCTCCTTCAGCCACAACAACAATACTTGAAGATTTACCTGACGCTTTACTTTTTTGCAAAGACTCTAATAATCTTTCTAAACCTAAATCCTCTTCGGGAATCAAGATTTCTTCAGCACCGGCACCGATTCCGGCATTTAAAGCGATATGACCGGCATCTCTACCCATTACTTCTACAAAGAATAATCGATTGTGCGAACTTGCTGTATCTCTGATTTTATCAATACATTCCACAACGGTATTCAATGCAGTATCATAGCCTAAAGTATGACTGGTTCCGAAAATATCATTGTCAATCGTTCCCGGAATTCCCATCACCGGAAAATCGTATTCTTCATTGAAAACTTCCGCACCGGTAAATGAACCGTCTCCGCCGATAACTACTAAAGCATCAACGCCGGCATTTACTAAATTTTGATGGGCTTTTTGACGACCTTCTTTAGTCATGAATTCTTTGGAACGTGCCGATTTTAATATCGTTCCGCCTTTGTTTACTATATTGTTAACACTACGCGGACCCATTTCTTTAAAATCGCCTTCAATCATTCCCTGATAACCTCTGTAAATCCCTATACACTCAATGTTGTGGTAGGCACATGTTCGAACCACAGAACGAATGGCAGCATTCATTCCCGGTGAATCTCCACCTGAAGTTAAAACTCCAATCTTTTTTATGCTTTTAGACATTTTTATCGTATTAAAATGTAAAATTAGCAAAGACGAAGTAGTTTTTTACCCATATTATTAATATATTAATAAAATGAGT
>NZ_CAMLRU010000078.1 GCF_946482535.1 uncultured Flavobacterium sp. | reverse complement strand
TGATTTCCGAGACAGCTTCCATCGACTATAGTTTTGTGACCGGAGAAGCCGTTCCTATTGAGAAAAAATCGGGTGATAAGATTTTTGCCGGCGGAAAACAACTCGGCAAAGTTATCGAAATGGAAGTCTTGTTTTCGGTTTCACAAAGTTATTTGACCCAATTGTGGAGCAATGATGTTTTTCAAAAGAAAGTCGACCAAAAACACAAATCCATTACCGATAAAATCAGTCGCTATTTTACACCTGCTTTATTGCTATTGTCTGTAGTATCTTTTGGTTATTGGATTTTCATAGATGTAGCTACTGCGTTTAATGTCTTTACCGCTATATTAATTGTAGCTTGTCCGTGTGCTTTAGCCTTGACAGCTCCATTTACTTTAGGAAACGTTTTACGCATTATGGGCAACCGAAAGTTGTATCTCAAAAATGCAATTGTCATCGAACAATTAGCCAAAGTGGATACCATAGTTTTCGATAAAACCGGTACGATTACCACCAATAAAAAGACGGCGATTACTTATGAAGGCGATGTTTTAAATGATTTCGATTTAAAATTACTAAAGAATGCCCTCAGAGGTTCGAACCATCCGTTGAGCCGAAGATTATACGATTTTATTCCGCCTCAGGATAAAATGGCGGTAAAACATTTCGAAGAAATTATCGGTAAAGGTGTTTTTGCCGAATTGGAAGAAGGAACAGTCAAATTAGGTTCTTCACAGTTCTTGCAACACATGAGCGAGAATACCCATAAGAAAACCAAGGTACACGTAGAAATCAACGGCGTTTACAAAGGCAGTTATGTTTTTAACAACCAATACCGTGAAGGCTTGGAGCAATTGTTTGAGCGTTTGGCTAAAAAGTACCAGCTAATTGTATTGTCGGGCGACAATGACGGAGAGCGTAAAATTTTGGAGAAAATGCTTCCGGCACAAACCACTTTGGTATTCAACCAAAAACCCGAACAAAAATTAGCCTATATCGATAATCTTCAGCAAGAAGGGAAAAATGTTTTGATGATAGGTGATGGTCTCAATGACGCCGGCGCATTGGCACAAAGTAATATAGGGATTTCCATTTCAGAAAATGTAAACGTGTTTTCTCCGGCTTGTGACGGAATTTTGGATGCAAGTCAGTTTCAAAAGATTGGCTTCTTTTTGCAGTATTCCAAAAATGCGATGGTTACGATTTATATGAGTTTCGGGTTGTCTTTATTGTACAATGTAGTGGGGTTGAGTTATGCGGTAAGCGGAAATTTATTACCCATAGTAGCGGCGATTATTATGCCATTGAGCACCATTACAATTGTCAGTTTTGTGACCGTCATGAGTAATATTTTCGCGAATAAGAAATAAAAAAAGAAGTATGACAAATGTCATATTTTAAGAATAACCACAGAAGTAATTTTGTCTAACACAAATTAGAGGTATGAGTGTCATTTATATGTTAATCTCGATAAGTATTGTAGTTGCTGTATTCTTTCTCTACGCTTTTATCAAAGCAGTAAGAGGCGGACAATATGATGACGACTATACGCCATCTGTCAGAATGCTTTTTGACGACGAGCTGGTAAAAAAAACTAACAAAAATCAAATTAATATAACCGAAGAAAAACAATTATAATTATGGAAATGCAACAATTTCAGTATGACAACAAAATTGTAAGGAACTTCATTTACGCCAGTATCGTTTTTGGGATAGTGGGTATGTTGGTTGGGCTAATATTAGCATTTATGTTTTTATTTCCCAATGTGACCAGCGGAATTTCCTTCCTAAGTTTTGGTAGACTAAGACCTTTACACACCAATGCGGTGATTTTCGCGTTTGTGGGTAATGCGATGTTTGCGGGAGTGTATTACTCTATGCAACGTTTGCTTAAAGCCCGAATGTTCAGCGATTTTTTAAGTAAGCTACACTTTTGGGGTTGGCAACTAATAATCGTAGCTGCAGCAGTTACGTTACCTTTGGGTTACACCACTTCAAAAGAATACGCCGAGTTAGAATGGCCGATAGATATTGCCATCGCTTTAATTTGGGTAGTATTTGGTATCAATATGATTGGTACTATTATCAAAAGAAGAGAGCGTCATATTTACGTGGCAATTTGGTTCTATATCGCAACATTTGTAACTGTTGCAGTCCTTCACATATTTAACAGTTTTGAATTACCGGTTTCTGCCCTAAAATCTTACTCGGTTTATGCCGGAGTACAAGATGCTTTGGTGCAATGGTGGTACGGACACAATGCAGTGGCATTCTTTTTAACCACTCCATTCTTGGGAATGATGTACTATTTTGTACCGAAAGCGGCTAATCGTCCGGTATATTCTTATCGTCTTTCTATCATCCACTTTTGGTCTTTGATTTTTATCTATATCTGGGCAGGACCACACCACTTGTTGTACTCTTCTTTACCCGATTGGGCACAAAATCTAGGAGTAGTTTTCTCTGTGATGTTAATCGCGCCTTCTTGGGGAGGTATGATCAACGGATTGCTAACGCTTCGTGGGGTTTGGGACAAAGTAAGAACCGATGCGGTTTTGAAATTCTTCGTAGTTGCGATTACCGGTTACGGGATGGCCACTTTTGAAGGTCCGATGTTATCCTTGAAAAATGTTAATGCTATCGCACACTTTACCGATTGGATTATTGCCCACGTTCACGTTGGAGCCTTAGCTTGGAACGGATTCTTATCTTTCGGTATGATCTATTGGTTAATCCCAAGAATGACCAAAACCAAATTATTCTCCGAAAAATTAGCCAACTTCCACTTCTGGATTGGGACTTTAGGTATTATTTTATATGCACTTCCAATGTATGTAGCCGGATTTACTCAGGCTTCTATGTGGAAACAATTCAAACCGGACGGAACACTACAATACGGTAACTTCTTAGAAACTGTAACTCAAATTATGCCAATGTACTGGATGCGTGCCATCGGTGGTACTTTGTATTTGGTTGGGGTGATTGTTTTGGTTTACAATATTGTCAAAACTGTAAAACAAGGTTCTGCTATTCAAGACGAACCTGCTGAAGCTCCGGCATTGGCAGTCATCAGTCCGAACCGTTTGAAAGGTGAAAAATGGCATGCTTGGTTAGAAAGAAAACCGGTTAGATTCATGGTGTATACAACCATTGCCATCTTAATTGGTGGTTTGATTCAAATCTTACCAACGATTTTAGTAAAATCAAATATTCCTACTATCGCTGCGGTAAAACCTTATACACCACTTGAATTACAAGGTAGAGATTTATACATACGAGAAGGTTGTGTCAGCTGTCACTCTCAAATGATTCGTCCTTTCCGTTCAGAAGTAGAGCGCTATGGTGAATATTCTAAATCAGGTGAAAATGTATACGACCATCCATTCCTTTGGGGTTCTAAACGTACCGGTCCGGATTTAGCCCGTGAAGGTGTTGCAGGAAAACCATTTAATGGTGGTAGAGATGATGTTTGGCATTTTAACCACATGTATGATCCGCAAAGTATTTCTCCGGGTTCTATCATGCCAAGATACCAATGGTTGATTAAAAATGAATTGGACAATTCAACTTTACAAGCCAAAATGGAAGCAATGGTGACTTTAGGAGTTCCTTATTCTAAAGAAGAAGTAGCCAATGCGCTTAAAAATTCTGATGAACAAGCGGCCAAAATTGAAGCCAAATTGTTAGCAAACGCTGATATCAAAAAGGCTTTCGGTACCGCAACAGTTCCGTTGAAAGACAGAGAAATTGTGGCTTTGATTGCTTATCTGCAAAGATTGGGAACAGACACTCAGGTTAAATCTAAAAAATAAGCGTCATGTTAAAATATGTCAAACACAATTTAGAGACAATTACGGGTGTTGAAGTTTACCCGATCATTTCACTGACGATTTTCTTTACCGCTTTTGTCTTGTTCACGGTTTGGGCTATGACTTACAGTAAAGAAACCATCAAAAAAGTAAGCAATCTTCCCTTAGAAGACTAATAACGCAATATAAAAAGTATTAAAATGAAAAAAATATTTCCATCATACGTAAGAGTTCCGGTGATTTTTGCCATAGTACTAATGGCCCTGGAATATTTCATAGACTCAGGTGACCGTCCGGCTTTTATTAAGTTCCCAATGGTAGCCTTGTTTTTAGTAGTCTTCTTGTTTTTGTTGGTAGCCATAGAAATTGTGGTTAGTGCCGTTGACAGAGTGACTTACCATATGTTGACCGATGAGCAACGCAAACAGTTGGAAGAAGCCCAATCGGTTTCTTTTACCGAAAGCAAATGGGTGCAAAACCTAATGAAAAGCATGACCCGTTCTAAATCTATAGAACAAGAAGCTGATGTAATGCTTGATCATGATTATGACGGTATCAAAGAATTAGACAATGTTTTACCACCGTGGTGGGTGAACCTATTCTATGCTACGATTATTTTCGGAGTGATTTATTTGGTAAGATTCCATGTTATGGGCGATTACAATCAGGCACAAGAATTTGACCAAGAAGTGGCTGCCGCTAATATTGAAATCGAAAAAAACAAATTAAACTCGCCTAAAGAAGAAATCACTTTTGACAAAGTAACCTTGTTAACCGATGCCGAAAGTTTGGCCAAAGGAAAAGAAATTTACACCAATGCCTGTGCCGCTTGTCACAAAGCCGATGGTGGCGGTGTAGTAGGACCTAACCTTACCGATGACCACTGGATTAATGGTGGTGGTATTAAAAATGTCTTTAAGTTAATTGCTGAAGGAAGTAAAAACAACCCAACTATGGTAGGATGGGCCAAAACTTTAGGAACTACCGAGGTGCAAAAAGTAGCCAGTTATGTGCTGAGTTTACAAGGCACTAAACCGGCCGGTGGCAAACCTGCAGAAGGAGAGAAATGGGTAGAAGAAGCCGCTCCAAGTGCTGAAGCTGCTCCGGTTAGTGATACCACTAAAGTGGCTGCAAAATAAAAATTAAAGAAAGGTTTTGAACTCAGTTCAAAACCTTTCAAAATACAAAGTAATAAATCCTGAATCAAAAGCAAAATGGCAACACATAATCCTGATGAAAGTTTTAGAGATAGTATAGCTACTATCGATGAGAAAGGGAAAAGAGCCTTTATTTATCCCAAAAAACCTTCGGGTCCTTTTTTTGATAAACGAAAATTACTCAGTTATTTTTTGTTGGCCTTTTTGTTATCAGCGCCGTTTATCAAAATCAATGGCAATCAGTTCTTACTTTTTAATGTAGTAGACAGAAGGTTTAATATTTTCAGTTTTCCGTTTTGGCCGCAGGATTTCCACCTGTTTGTTATTTCCATGATAATCGGTGTGGTTGGATTGGCCTTGTTTACCGTAGCTTTCGGTCGTATTTTTTGCGGTTGGTTTTGTCCGCAAACCATTTTTATGGAGATGGTTTTCCGCCGTATCGAGTTTTGGATAGACGGTGACAGAGCGCAACAAATGCGATTGGCCAAACAAACTTGGGATGCCGAAAAAATTAGAAAACGCCTAACCAAATGGTTTGTGTTTTTTATCATCTCTTTTATTATTGCCAACGTGTTTTTGGCTTATTTAATCGGAAGTGATGAACTAATCGAATTTATCAAAGAAGGGCCGGCTCAAAATACCAGCACCTTGGTTGCCTTGTTGATTTTTACAGCGGTTTTCTATTTTATTTATGCCTGGTTCAGAGAGCAAGTTTGTATTATCGCTTGTCCTTACGGCAGGATGCAAGGGGTGTTGCTGGACAATAAAACCATCAATGTAGCTTACGACCACGTAAGAGGCGAGGGTGAAAGCGGCAGAGCCAAATTCAATAAAAACGAAGATCGAAAAGCTTTGGGTAAAGGCGATTGTATCGACTGTAAAGTTTGTGTACATGTTTGCCCAACCGGTATCGACATCAGAAACGGAACGCAATTAGAGTGCAT
Organism: uncultured Flavobacterium sp.; assembly: GCF_946482535.1. The sequence continues at coordinate 5,516 of NZ_CAMLRU010000078.1, read as the reverse complement.
CAACTGTACGGCCTGTATCGATGAATGCGATTCGATTATGGAGAAAGTCGGTTTGCCTAAAGGGTTAATTCGATATGCCAGTGAAGATGAAATTGTAAAAAAAGAGCCGTTTAAGTTAACGACTCGTATGAAGGGTTATATCGCAGTTTTGGCGATTTTGATAGGTGTTTTTGTCGGCATGTTGTTCCTTAGAAATGATGTAGAAGCGACTATTTTACACACACCGGGACAACTCTTTCAACGTGATGGTGATAAAATAAGCAACATTTACAATTATGATATCATCAATAAAACTGAAAAAGAATTTGAACACGTAACTTTCAAATTAATTGAACCTAAAGGTGAAATTAAACTCGTAGGTAGTCCTTTTACCAAAGTACCGAAACAAGGAATCAGTAAAGGAACTTTCTTCGTGAAAATTTTAGAAAGTGATTTAAAAGACGAAAAAGTTGAACTCAAAATAGAAGTTTATAATAACGATAAACTAATTGAGACGGCCACCACCAATTTTGTCGGGCCAAGAAGTTTTAATTAAAAAACAAGAATCATGAAAATTAACTGGGGAAAAGGAATTGTAATCGCATTTGCATTGTTCATGAGCTTCATATTATACTTTGTTTTCAAAGTGCAATCTGATAGTAAATACGATAATGAAATGGTTACCGAACAATATTACAAGAAAGAAAAACTGGTACAAAGCAATATTGAAAGCATTCAAAATGCCAACAATTTAAAAGTAAATGTAGCCATCAATAAAACAGCAGAAGGAATAACCGTGCAGTTTCCTGCCGAGTTCGATGCTGCCAAAATAAAAGGAAAAGTATCCCTATACAGACCGTCAAACCAAAAGCTGGATTTTGAAATCCCTATTTCATTGTCCGCTTCCGATTTGCTCATACCTAAAAACAATCTGGTTGGCGGTCTTTGGGGTATTACTATAGCCTGGGAATACGAAGGGAAAACCTATTTGAATAAAGAAGAAATTTATTTTTAATGAATGGCAATGGCAAAATTCATAACTCATAACTCATAACTTATAACTAAAAATGCTTTACACGGCTATCATATTCGGCTTAGTTTCCAGTTTGCACTGCATTGGGATGTGCGGACCTATAGCTATGATGTTGCCGGTAGACCGAAATAATTCGACTAAAAAAGCGTTGCAAATTCTGTTGTATCACGCCGGAAGGTTGACTTCTTACGCCACGTTAGGATTGTTGTTCGGCTTATTGGGTAAAGGATTATACCTTGCCGGAATGCAACAACGATTTTCGATTGTATTGGGTGTTTTGATGATTTTAATAGCAATAATCCCCGAAAGAGTATTGGTAAAATATAATTTTTCAAAGCCTGTTTATCATTTGATTTCTAAAGTGAAAAGCAGTTTGGGAAGCCAATTCAAACGCAAAACCGCTGATGCTTTTTTTACAATCGGAATCTTTAATGGTTTGTTGCCTTGTGGTTTGGTATATGCCGCACTCTTTGGCGCTATTGCTATGCAAAATGTGACTTTGGGCGTGACTTATATGTTGCTTTACGGCTTGGGAACCATTCCAATGATGAGTGCCGTTGTTTATGTTAGCAGTATTTTGTCTATGCCTTTCAGGAATAAATTACAGAAAGTAGTACCTTTAATAACCGTTATCATCGGATTGTTATTTGTACTAAGAGGCATGGGATTAGACATTGCCTATATTTCACCCAGCAATATGAACTTATTTGTTCAGGCAGAAGCCAATTGCCATTAATAAACCAACAATCTTAAACCATTTTAAACAGTCTTAAACCACTTTAAACAATATTAAACACTAAAACTCACACCCATGGAAAAGCACGATTTACTACACGAATTCCCGGAACATAAAGAAAGAATTCACGAACTTAAAATTTCGGATACTCATTTCAGAAATCTTTTTGATGAATACCACGAAATTGAGCATCAAATTCACCGAATCAATATGGGTTCAGAGATTGCAAATGATAACTTTATGCATGAACTTAAGACCAAATTATTGTTCTTGAAAGACGAAATTTATGCCCATTTGAATAAATAGATTGAAGTTAATTGAGTAAGTTGACCACGTTGAAAGACGTGGTTTTTTTATGTCCTCTCACAAAATTGTATAAAAAAACCGTCTTTAAAAAAAAGACGGTTCAATAATCTATCAAAAACATGAACTATAGCTCCTGCCCAATATTGGAGTATAGTTTTCGGAGCTTATCTGCTCAAAAACAGATAGGTATGGTAAAAAACAAACTTCCGGTAAAGTTAAATTTTATTGCTTTAAATTTTTTACTCAGTAGTATACTTTATATGAATCCGTTGTGTTGTTTGTTTTTTATTTGGTAGCCATTTAATTGCTTGTTGATAAATTTAACTATATCTGTTTTGTTCAATTCCATATTGATGTAGTGCACATCATTTAAATTTTTCAAGTGTTCTGTAAATTTTTTTTGTGTAATCCCAAGAAATAAATTAATCCCTTTGCTGGAAGCGTAAATTTTACTAAACAAATGAATATCTTCTATTTCGTTAATCATAAAAATGATAGTGTCAAAGTAGAATATATCTAACTTATTCAGGATAAGATTTTTAGTGATTAATTTAGTTTCGTAGTTCTCTTTTAAGATTTTATCTAAGTAAATGGCATAGCCCAATGAACGATCATAAATTAATATCTTTTCCTTCATTAGATTATTCAGATAGTTTTAATTTTCTTTTGATAATTTCATTTTTTAATTCGAGAGCCATAGCTAGTTTTTCTTCACCAAAAGAAAATTCAATTTGTTTATCGTTTTTCAAGAAAATAACAAAATTGTATTTTTCTCCCAGTAATACTTTTAAAAGCTTTTGAAAGGGTCTTTTTTCCTTATAAATTGAGACTAAAGTTACATTCTCTAAAAAGACGGTTTTATCTCCTGCACTATACAAAGTGAGGTTTTTTCTTTCCAGTAATCCAAGTGAAGGATAGTATGCACTTACAGGTGTCATTTATACTGCTCTAATCAATGTGTTCTCTTTACTGATATTATTTCTTATTTGGGTTACCAATTCCATACCATCCTCACGATATTCTGCATTGATGTTGGTGGTAATGATATTGCTGTTGATAGTGGTAATGATAATTTTATAATTATTAAACTTCACTAAAAAGGCAAGGACCAAAATTATAGAAGCAGCAATGTAACCGATAGCTTTAAAATCAACCGGAACAAACTTGTCTGTTAGGCCAATTATTGCCATCAAAAACAAACCGGTCGATAATAAAAAAACATTGTTGGTTATAGCTTTTTCTTTTTTAAAATAAATGTTACGAATTAAATTTAATTCCAGTCTGATCAAACAATCTTTCTTGTTAATATAAATTGAATTGTCATAAATCAGACCTACTGCGTTGTAATAATCAACCGGGGTATGCTGATTATTCATTATTAATATTTCGTTTGATTTCATAGCTGTCACAAAGTTAGGGTTTATGGAATTTTGAATTTTTTTTATTCGACGAATGATACAATTTTAAAGGATATAATGCTCAAAGTTCGGGGTGACTTGTCATTATATCCTTTTTAATTGATATCGAATTCAAAATTTTGTGATGAAATACATTTTATCGGTAATACAACCATTTTTTGGAAACCATAATTCCATCTTTTGTGATAGCTCTGATGATTACCGGTTGGCGCTCAATCTTCAAGTTGGAGATGATTAATTCATTATCATCCACATCATAATTTTGATAAATTATTTGACCGTTCAAATTGTAAATAGCCACACTTTCCAATACAGTATTCCCGGTTTGGATTAAGATATTTTCCTGCTGTTGTACTACTACAAGATTTTTGGCGGTAAAGATTTCATTAGTACCCAAGCTGGAAACCTCATTCGGATTGTAAAAAACCAATTTAAAGCGGTCATTAAACATACCGCTGGCACTGCTGAATGTGTAATTGGCGTTTTTAATATTAGTATAAATATAGGTTTGGGTATCCAAAATATAAACCGGTTGCGAGTTGCTTAAAAAGAAACCATCGGCATGATCAAAAGCAAAGGTAAAATTACCACTGTAATTGGTTGTGAAACTCAACGGAATGACATCGTTAATGTTATAGTTGAGGCCTTTGAATTGAATGGTATATCTGTCGGCTCCGATTAATGAGGTCAAAGCAATAGCGCCATCATTAAAATAGGCTCCGTCTAGACCGGGATCATAACCATCGGTTGCGCCGGTTCTGTATCCGAAAAGCGTTTGGGAAAACGCTCCGGTTGAACTGTCTGTTACATTAATCCAAACACGATGTCTTTCAATCGTTAAGTTAGATTTAACTGTAGAGAAGAAATTTGCGGCTTGTAGGTTTTTAGTCATAAAAACCATAACAACTAACAATAACCACTTAGGGGCGGTAGTTTTTACTATACTGTTTGTAATTTTTTTCATGATACTTGTTTTTAATGATTTATAAGATATTAGGGCTAATCATGGTACAAATATCAGCAAGGTTTTCCGGCTATTTTAAAAAATTAGACGAACGACCATTTAACTTTAGATAAAATGCAACTAACTGTAGATAAGCGGTAAAAAACACTACCAAATGCATATTTATTCGATAAAAAGCATTAATTTGTAAGAGTTGAAAACCATTTGTCGAACCGAAAGAATTTCTTTAAGAAAATAAAAAAACCTCTTCAGAAATGCAATTCCTAAAGAGGTTTCTATTGGGACAACTAAGAACAGAGTCTCACAATAAAAGGACACGCTTCATAAGTTCGGGTCTGTTTCTTCGGCTAATCGGAATCACATCTTTTCCAATCAAGACGCTGTTGTCTTCAATATCTATTATCTTTTTAGTATTGATGATATAAGACCGATGCCCTTTAAAGAATAAATCTTTGGGCAGTTTACTTTCAATCTTCTTCAAAGTATTGTGGATGGTGTAATTGTTGGTTTCGGTTTTCAAGTAAACATAATCTCCTTTGGCCATAAAATAAAGAATTGTATTGACATCAATCTTGATCAAACGGTTGTTTTTGTTGATGTAAAACTCTCGACTGCTGTCTGAATCAATTCTGCTTTCGGTCGCTTTTTGATTCTTGTTGAATCTTCCGTCGACTTCTTTTAATTTAAGCATGGCTTTTTCAAAACGTTCTTCCGTAATGGGTTTTACTAAATAGTCTACAATACAATCATATTCAAAAGCATCAATGGCAAAATTTTTATCAGAGGTGACCAAAATCACGTTCACAGGATGTTTGATGGTATTAATAAAATCAAAACCGTTAAAATCGGGCATGTGAATATCGAGAAAAATCAAATCCACTTTATTTTTGTTCAAATATTTGAGTGCTTCAATGGCATTGGAAAATTCGGCCACTACATTCATAGAGGATTTTGTAGTAACCAGTTCTGAGATGATTGCTCTTGCCATCATTTCATCGTCAATGATAATACAGTTTTTCATATTTAGGGTTTTTTACAGGAGTTTAACAAATTGGTTGATAGTGGTTAGTATTTCTTCAA
>NZ_CAMLRU010000077.1 GCF_946482535.1 uncultured Flavobacterium sp. | reverse complement strand
AGTTCAGCTTACGGGGTTTTGAAAAATTCTATTTTACATAATATAAATTATAGTTCTGAAATTATACATTTTTATAAATCATTACTGTATTAGTTTAAAAGATTGATTTTAAAAGTAATAAACTACCTTACTTCAATTATAACAATCAAAAATTTAAAGCTCTGTATTGTTTTCCGATGGCCAAGCTTAATTTGGTTTTGTAATCTTCAATTAACCATTCTCGATAATTCTTACTGGTTTTTCCCAAGCAGTTTACAAATCTTTTAACGCGGCTTTCAATATCGTCTGATAATAATTTGGCTAACATTCGTGCTCCGTTTAAATCGGTAGAATTTTCCACACACATTAATGCATGTTGATTGATGGATTTTTCCAAGACTTCTTTGGCGCGCAAATTCATCGCAGAGTTCTTTTTGAATTCTTCCTCGATATCCATAGTAACCTCGGCAGTTTTGGCAAACATTTTACGGATAGCATCCGGCATTTTATATTTGAAATTGAATTCGATTTCGGCATCGTCACGCAGACTTTCCAAATAATATTCGGGTGATTTAAAAATATGCTGCCAATCAACCGGATCATTCCACAAACCAAATCGCAAAGCATTATTTCCCAAATCAATTACTATAAATTCGTCTTTATGTGGCAATTTACGCGAGCCGCGACCAATCATTTGAAAATACAAGGTCAATGATTTTGTGGCGCGATTTAGTATGATGCTTTCAACCGTAGGCTCATCAAATCCGGTAGTCAAGATTCCAACCGAAGTTAAAATAGCATCCGGTGTCTTTTTAAACCATTGTAAAATATCTTTTCGATCTTCTGTTGATGTGGTATTGTCCAAGTGTTTAATAGGAAAACCTGCTTCTTTAAAAGTATCGTAAACATACAGCGAAGTGTTGATACCGTTATTGAAAATCAGTGTTTTTTTGCCTAATGATTTCTCGGTATAAGCATGCAATAGTTTCTCCTGCATCACCATATTCATATACAAATCATCCGAAGATTTTACCGTGTAATCACCATTGATACCAACTTTAAGCGAAGTCAAACCAACATCATAACTGTAAGTGGTTGCTTTGGCCAAAAAGCCTTTGTCTATAAGCGATTGAATGGTATCACCAACAATTAATTCATCATAATTTTGATGCATCGGCAACTTAATATTCGAGCTCAAAGGTGTTGCGGTAACTCCTAAAATAAATGATTTCTTGAATTGGCTGAATAATTTTCGGAACGAATTATAATGGGCTTCATCAATAATCACCAAACCCACATTGTCAATCATTAACTTCTCATCATTCAAGCGATTTTTGAGCGTTTCCACCATAGCCACAAAACAAGAATATTCGTCTTGATCGGGTAATTCTTTGATGTTGCTGTTGATGATTTTGTTTTTAACATCGAAACCTTTGAGCATCTTTGAGGTTTGCTTACAAAGCTCAATTCGGTGAGTTAAAACCACTACTTTCTTGTCGTGTTTAGATAAATACCGACGGACAATTTCTGAAAAAATTACCGTTTTTCCGCCACCTGTGGGCAATTGGTATAACAAGTGGTGGTCGCTTGGTGCATTATCCAATCGGTCAAAAATTTTGTCAATATCGCCCTTTTGGTAACTGTAAAGCTCCTTTTTTTCTTCTATTTCAACCTTAAAATCTTTCTGAGACATAGCGATTTGTACAATTTTGCAAAAGTACAGCTAAAAAAGAGTTATCCCATCATTTAATTTTCTAAATAACAAAAAATTAATATTCGAGTCTTTCCACCACCGCAACAAACTCGTAATGATTGAACCATTTTTGAGCAATAGTTTCTTCTTTTACAGCCACTACTCTACTTTGAAAATCGGCCAAAATACCCTTTTCAATCATAAAACTCACTGCTTGCTGGTAGGAAGTCAGCATGCTTTTAAAAAAGAGTTCCTGTTTTATGATTTTTTCGGCCGAAAAAGTTTGGGCAATCTCAATGTTATAAAGCATTATATCGGCAATGATATAGGAATCAACGCCCAATGATATAAAATGTTTGATGAATTTTTGTGCTACAGAGCGACGCATTTTGGCTTTTTTGCCCTTTACCGGAAAGTATTCGTTAGAGATTTTAAATTTAGCTTCCCGAACCAACTTGTCTTCATTGGGATTGAATGCAAAATCATAGTATACTTTGACACCGCTGAATTTGTCATATAGCTCGATAATTTGCTCCTCAAGTTGTTCTTTGGAAAGTTCGGCCAAGTATTTTTTTAAATCTCTTTTGCTCATGGTGTAATTATAAGAACAAAAGTAACCGCTTTTTAATTGGTTTAAAATGTTATTACTTAATTTTGCGGATAAATTCTGTAAACATGACCAAGTTTTTTAAGTTCACCGCCATCGCTGAAGGCATTTCCTATCTGGTTTTATTTTTTAATATGTTGGTTATCAAACCCTCTAATTTGGATTTGTATAAAACCTTGTTATTTCCAATCGGAATGGCTCATGGATTATTATTTATAGGCTATGTTGCTTTGGCTTTTGCCATATATAAGAATCAGAATTGGAATTTCAAAGAATTGGCCATAGTGCAATTGGCTTCGCTTTTACCGTTTGCTACTTTCTATGTGGAAAAAAAATATGTAAAAGATGCATAAAATCGTTGAGAAAATATTTGACTGGAGTTATCCGCTATTCAAGAAATGGGATTTTGGCGAAACGCTATCTTCCTATTTAAGTTTGGCCATCAATATTATGGTATTGGCTTTTATCGCTTATGCTATTTTTCTCATTTTCAGATATACTTTGGTGAGAATAATGATCATCGTAGCCCGAAGAACCAAAACCAGATTTGATGATTTATTGGTTTCCAATAAAACAGCGAAGTACACGGCTCATTTGATTCCGTTATTGTTCATCTACAAATCGGTGCCGATTATTTTAGAAAACTTTGTGTATTGGGAAAGTATTTTCGGAAAATTGGTTGGCATTTATATTGTCTTGCTCAGTTTATGGATTATCAAAACCATCCTCAATGCGTTTCGCGATCATTTAAAATCAAATCCGTCTTACAGCGATAAGCCTATTGACAGTTACATCCAGGTAATTATGATAGTGTTGTGGACATTTGGTTTCATCATTATTATTTCCAAAGTTTTTGACATTAGTACCAATGCCATGTTGGGGACTTTTGGAGCCGTTTCAGCTATTATCATTTTGATTTTCAGAGATACTATTTTGGGGTTTGTGGCCAGTGTGCAAGTGTCTTTGAACGATATGGTTCGCATTGGTGATTGGATTACTTTTGACAAATTCGGTGCCGATGGTGATGTGATTGAAATCAATTTGGCCACGGTAAAAGTGCGCAATTTTGATAACACTACAACCACGATTCCTACCTACAGCATGATTTCCGATTCTTTCCGAAACTGGCGCGGTATGTTAGATTCCAGTGGAAGACGCATCAAAAGACATATTTTAATCAAAGCCAACAGCATTCGATTCTTGGATGAAAATGAATTAGAAGAATTGAAAAAAATCCAATTGGTAACAAATTATATTGAGCATCGCCAAACTGAAATCAACAAGTTTAATGCTTCCCATCAAATCGACAAATCTTTATTGATTAACGGAAGAAACATGACCAATTTTGGGTTGTTCCGAAAATACATTACTCAATATTTGAATCAATATCCGGGCTTGAACAAAGACATGATTTTGTTGTGCCGTCAATTACAGCCGACGGCTCAAGGTATTCCTTTAGAGATTTACACTTTCTCCAATGACAAAAGATTCGAGAACTACGAATACATTATGGCCGATATTTTTGACCATATCTTTGCTTCTATTCCCTATTTTGATTTGCAGATTTATGAAATGCCTTCCGGCAAAAGTGACTTTGTGGATTAATAGCCTGTTAATCTGTCCTGAATAAATTCGATTTGGGTTTTTCCGTGTGGTTTTGGTTTACCATCAGGTCCGAGACTTACCATAGTGATGGTGTCAATAGTGATAATGATTTCTCGGGTCATCATGTTTCTGACCTGACAAGTCAGTGTCAATGACGATTTACCAAACTTCACCACATCGATACCGATTTCTACAATATCGCCTTGTTTGGCCGAACTCCTGAAATTAATCTCCGACATATGTTTGGTTACAATCTTAGGATTTTCTAATTGTATGATGGAATACAAAGCCAATTCTTCATCTATCCATGCTAGAAGTCGTCCGCCGAACAAAGTACTGTTAGGGTTTAAGTCCTCAGGCTTTACCCATTTTCTGGTATGAAATCTCATAGTATAAATTTTTAACAAAATTAATATTTATAATTAACTGCCTTCTCTGTTTTACAAATGATTAACCTAAAAATACTGTTCTATATTAAAATCAGGTTGATTTGATGTAAATATTAAGTGAAATTCGATTTGTAATGTCAATAAAATATAAAAAAGTTGATTATTAATTGTAAACATTTATATTTGTAAAGATTTTAACATTTAATTAAATATTAAATACTTCACGTATGAAAAAAAGCCTACTAAGCCTATTTGCATTTATATCTTTTTATTCAGCTAATGCACAAGTAGCTGTTGATACAACGGGCATAATTGGAGATAGTTATAATAAATGGTCTATTGAATTGTCTGTTGGACAAGGAAAAGGTGTAAAACCGTATGCTGACGGTTATTTTTCAAGTAATCCTGATAAAATTTTTGGCGGAATCCAACTTAATTCTTTCGGAATTGGAGCAAGATACATGATAAGCCCTAAATTTGGTGTAAAGCTCGATTTAAACTACGAAAATTTCAAAAACCAAAGCGGTAGTGAAAGTTTAGAGTTTGAAATGGTTCAATACAGAGCCAGTGTTCAAGGAGTGGTTAATGCCGTTCGTTTATTTGGTATCGAAGAAGCTGCCGGAAGATTCGGATTGTTGTTGCATGGCGGACTTAACTTTGCCTACATGCAACCGGAAACTATTGCTCCTGGACATAATAAAGGAAGACATGAATGGAATGGCGGTTTGATTGTTGGGTTTTCTCCTCAATTCAGATTGACCAACTCATTGGCGGTATTTGCTGATTTGAGTACAATGAATTATTACAGACAACATTTTAATTGGGATGGCTCTTATGCTGATGGTACCAATAACCTTTCCGGTCAACAGGTATCAATGACTTTCGGATTGTCTTATTCATTTGGTAATGAAAAAATTCATGGAGACTGGGCTATTATTCTAGACAAAAAGGACAAAGAAATTGCTGAGTTGAACAACCGTATCGGTGAAATCGAAACCTTAATGAACGATACCGACAAAGACGGTGTCCCTGATTATTTAGATGTAGAAAACAATTCTATTGCCGGTGTTGCCGTTGATACCAAAGGAAGAATGGTAGATAAAAACACTAACGGAGTTCCTGATGAATTAGAAAAATATATCGATAGCTCAATCAGCAATAACAACAGCACCAACAACTCTACCCTTTCTAAAAATATGTTAGAGCAGTTGATTAATGAAGGCTATATTGCCGCTTATTTTGATAAAAATGTATCACAGCCTAATGCAGCTTCAACAGATAATATTGGTTTTGTTTTGACCTATTTAAGAAACAATCCTACAGCTTCAATTGAAATTTCGGGTTATGCTGATGAAGTTGGAAGTAGTGCAAGAAATGAAAAGCTGGCAGCTACCAGAGCTGAAAATGTAAAAGCAATTTTAGTAAAAGCCGGAATTAATCCTAACAGATTAAATGCTAAAGGAGCAGGAATAGACAGTTCGGTTGACAAGAATTCAGAGTACGCGCGTCGCTTAGTTCGCAAAGCTTTATTCAAGATAACTAATTAACAATTAATTATTAATAACTATAAAATGACCTCTGTTTTGCGACAGAGGTTTTTTTATAACTTTAAAATAAAAAATGGAAGCCAGAGATATTTGATATTAAGAGGAGGACTGCCGGTGGCAGTCAGGTATGCAAACTTTAGTTTGCTTTAATATCATTAAGAACCACTAATATAATCCCAATATGGAAGCCAGAGACAACAATGTTCTAGAATTAAGAGGAGAATCTTTAGGAACAATCAATAGTCAGTCCTCTCTCGAGGAAGTTTTTCAAAATAAAACCCTCCGCCCTATTTTAAAGTTGCAGAATGATTTATTCATACAAGTTTTCATTAATTATGCGATGAAGCAAAAGAATGTTTTCTTTTCCTTAACTCCTGAGAAGAAAATGGCTTACATTGAAAATGTGATACAAAGAGATATCAAATTCAGAAACTCATTGAAAGGAATGGTAATCGCATTTTTTACTTTAGAGGAGTATGCCGAATACATTCAAAATTCCTCAAACCTCAATAAACGTATGATGAATATGTTGATTGAAAGATTAAGAAGTCAAATCCAATTGATTACTATTGAGTCTTAATCGTATTGTTTTTAAGCATTTGAACCTATTAGACTAAGTGCGCTTTCTTAACTTCTAAAAAGCTTTTAGAAGTGTTCACCAATTCGTAGATGATTTCTTTTCTTAAAGCGTCTAAGTCTTCATATTTTAGATATTTGGCCCAATCTTCTCGGGTTAAAATTTCTTTGATGGTTCTGATGGTTTTAGCAGTTTCTTTGGCATTTCGAAAGACCACTTTTTCATGGGCTTCTGCACTGTTTTTATGATAAAAGTTAACTTCTTGATTGTCCCAATTTACTTTAATAAAAAACAGTCTTGAAGTGTCATCATTGGAGTAGAAATCGGTCCAATGGGCAAAAGCTACCGTGGTGTTTTGGTTTTTAAACTCAGACATAGGAATCAACCGCCAATGACAATTGGCCACTCTTCCCCAATGATTGGAAATTCGATACAAACCTTCGGTCGTAAAGATATATTGACTTCCTGACTGGCTGGTATAACTGATTTTTAAAGTAGCTATTTCTCTAAAAGGAACTTCTTTCCAAATACAAAAGGTATGGGAATGAAAATTGAGTTTAGAGTATTTTTTAATCAACATAAAGGGATTTTACAAACCACGTAAATGTACTTGATTGCCCTCTGAAATCAAAGTAATTTATAAAATTTAGCCAATGGTCTAAATAGCCGGTTCTGATAGCTATGATATTATCGCTTTAAAATAAAAAAACCTAACCAAATTAACGGTTAGGCTTGGATATATAGCAATCAGAATGATTTAATCTTCTTCGTGTTCACCGCCGGTTTCGGGAGTGGCTATTTCGGGATTGGCAGCATTGGCTCTGATTTCGGTGTGGCGAATTTCACCGCCTGATGTACCTACTTCTTTTACTAATACTACACTAACTACGGCTAACAATAAAGTTATCCAACCAAATAATGCCGCTTTTGAGTGTTTCTTAACGGAGGCAATTAACGATAGCAAAGCAAAAGCTCCGGTTACATAAAGCACCAAAATGAACTTTTCGGCTAATTCTTCGTGTTCGTGAATGATGTCTTTGCCAACACTTGGCATGTCTTCTACCAATTCTTCTGCGCCTTCACCGGTTGACATGGCTGCAAAACCAAAAACCGCCGAGACTATCAGTAAAACAAAAGCAGTGTTTTTAACCGCATTGTTTTTTAAAACAATACCGGCAATTAAAATTCCCAATCCAAAAATCGTCCCGATGATTGGAAAATGGTTAACTAACATGTGTAAGTGCGCGTCATTCATAATTATAAAAGGTTTAGTTGAGTGCTAAAGGTAATATTAATTCTTTCAATACAAGATGACATATGTCATCTTGATTATTCTTTAGTAAAACCCAAAATTACTTTGGTTCCCTTATTCTCTTCGCTTTCTATTTGCAAATCTATTTGTAATAAGAGCGACAGTCTTTTTACGATGGATAATCCTAAGCCGGTGCCTTTGATTTCCGGATGCTCGTTGGATTTTGAGCGGTAAAATTGGTCGAATATCTTTTGCAAATCTTCTTCGGCTATGCCTATTCCGTTATCGGAAACAGAGCACAGTAATTTATCTTCGGTTTCTATGATATCGAAATTGATGGTGTCATTCGGTTTGGAATACTTTACAGCATTAGTAAGTATGTTATTTACAATAATGCAAAGCAAATAAGAATCGGTGTTGACGTAGTAATCTTTGTCGAAGTTGGCCACACATTTGAGCTTCTTCTCTCCTATGATGGTGGTGTTTCTTGAAATCACTTCTAAGAAAATGGCATTGAGCGATACTTTTTCTATTTTTAGGGTTTGCTTTTGGTTTTCAAAACGCGCCAGTAAAAGGAGTTCATCTACCAGGTGATTCAAGCGGTTGACTTCGCTGATGCAAAAGTCTATTTTTTCTTTATATTCCTCAGGATTACGTGGTTTACGGACTAACACTTCTAAAGTTCCTTTAATAACAGCCAACGGTGTTCTGAGTTCGTGGGAAGCATCGGAAGTGAATTGTTTTTCACGTTCTATGGCATTCTCTACCCTATCGAGTAAGTTGTTGATGGTTTGAGAGAGTATGAATAATTCATCTCTATTTTGCGGTAACGGGATTCTCGATTTGAGGTTGTCTTTGGTAATGATATTGGAGGTTTCAATGATAGAACTTATCGGTTTGATACTTCTACCGGCTATGAATCGGGCGATTAGGAATAGTATGATTAGGATGATCGGATAAGCCACTAACAATATCACAAACAAGTTGTGTAATACCATAGCCGAATCTTCTAAGGACATGGCCACAATTAGATAACCGATAATTTTGGTGCCTTGGTATAATGGTACTTGAATTTGACGAACGGCAATATCGTCTAATCGGGTGTCGAATAGTTCATTTACTGGAGCATTGGCTTTGTAAGTGAGTTGTTTTTGTTTTAGGTTAGGTGATTTCTCTACCATAGCACCTAACTCATCTACGAATTGAATAAAAGCCGGACTGACTTCTACTTTGTTGAATTGACTGGTTTTCCACTCTTCTTCTTCGATTAGTAGTACACAGTTTTCTATGACTTCTATTTCTTTTAAATGCTTGGCAACTTCGGTTTTGATTTCGTTATTGACCCTAACATAGACACTGAATCTAACTATCGAATAAATAACAAAGAACACCACTAAAATCAATAAGGCAGTAGTGATGATATAATTGGAAGCGATTCTGTTTTTAAAGGAAAACTGTTGCATTTTATAATTCGTCATTAGCGATATAGCCTACGCCGCGTATGGTTTTGATATAATCTTCGTCGACTTTTAGGTTGAGTTTTTTACGGATGGCATTCATAAACACATCAATTACGCCGGTATCATATTCAAAATGAATGTCCCAGACGTCTTGGATAATTTGGGTTCGGGAACAAACGGTTCCTTTGTTTTTGACCAAATAGTGCAGCAAATCAAACTCTTTTTGGGTTAATGCCACTTCTTTCTTATTGACGGTTACTTGGTGCTTTTGCAGGTTGATTTCCACCGGACCGAGGGTTAAGACTTCATTCTCCGGTTGGTCACGCAATTGTACCTTGATGCGTTCTACGAGTTCGTCAAAGCTGAAAGGTTTTTTGATATAGTCGTTGGCACCGGCTTTGAGCCCTTCAACGGTTTCTTGCACGGTATCTTTGGCAGTGAGAAATATTATGGGGGTTTTGGTGTTTTGAGCCCTGATGGCTTTGCATATTTCGAGACCGGTCATTTTGGGCATCATCCAATCCAGTAGTACTAAGTCGAACTTTTCGCTTTGAAAAAGCTCTAATCCTGCTTTGCCATTGTTAGCCGAAGACACTTTGTATCCTTCTTCTTCTAGGCCTTGCGACAGGAATTGTACTATGCCTACTTCATCTTCAACTATGAGTATGTGTTTCATATGGCTTTGGGTTTGTAGTGCTAAAATACTGCTTTTTATGTTTGGGCAAACAGTGGTGTTTTGTTTTTAAGGGAAAATTAATTATGAGTTATGAGTTATGAATTATGAGTTATGAGTTATGAGTTATGAGTTGGATTGTTAAACAAAATACTGAACACTGACTGCACCGCTTATTGGACGTTAATAGGACGCAGCAGTTTTTTATAATACTTTGATAGGCTTTCCATAACTTATCTATGGAGTATCTATGGAGTAACTATGGAGTAACTATGGAGAAAAAAGTATGCTTTTATAAGAAATTTATGTTAATAAGTTGGCAAAAAATCCCTACTTGTGGGGATTGATTTGTGGCTTTAAATTGGTTAAATTTGAAAAAGTGCATTTTGATAAGCAATAGTAACGTTGAGATATGAAGCTTATTTATGATGTTGCAGGTAAAATTAAAGTTCCGAACGTATGAAGAAAATCATTTTAATTCCAATATTACTATTATTGACACTTCCAACTTTTGGACAGTCAAATCCGGACGAATTGATAAACAACTTTTTTAAAGAATATTCAAAAACGCCAAGCAAAGCAGTAGAAGATATTTATGCTACAAATCCTTGGACTGTAAGATTAAGAGATGGGATTGAGACAATGAAAAATGAAGTTAGTAAATATACTATTGATTATGTTGGAAAATATTATGGTTATGAACTGATTATCAAAAAACAATTTTCAGAGAGTTTTATACTGTATTCATACATGGTAAAGTATGACAGACAACCTATGAGATTTATTTTCGAGTTTTATAAGCCGAATGATAAATGGACTTTATTTTCATTAAAAATAGATTCGGATTTAGACACGGAAATAGAGGAATCAGCCAAACTTTATAATGTAAATCTGGATAAAAAATAATTCTGTAGATAATAGCTGTTTACAATAATGGCTTGATTGCCTTCGTAGTCTCAATGCTTTTTATTGACAAAAGCTTTACTTTAACCTTAATAATTATAAACCTTAAAACCATAAATCAATGAAAAATCTTTGCCTTTTCCTTATTTTGCTCACCAATTTTTCTTGTTTCTCTCAGGACTTTTCTGATTATCAATACATAAATATTAAGACTAAGGAAGATTGTAAAAACGTTGAACCTAAAGTCATAGAATGTGCTAATTATCTTTTGTCAACCCCTTCAACTGAAAATGCAAACTCTCTCAGTGCCGTTCAATTCATTATGCGTTGGATGGAAGCAACACCGGAGCATACTTTTGAGTTGGGTGGAGAACTTTTTTTATCATTAAGTTCTGATACCTATTTGGTATCAAGATATTTAGCGGCACAAGCAGCATCTGCGATTAAATTTGGTTCTACAGACAAGCAAAATTTCAAAATAAAACATACAATCGCTTTCTTGGATTACTGTGAAAAACCCGAAAATAAAGCAAAACTGAATTCTAAATTGAAGAAATATATTAAAGCTAAAAATGAAAACACCCTGGAGGCATTATTAGCAAAAGAATAATTACTACTTATCTAATAAAGTTAATTTAGGTGGTTTTGCACTTTGCTACTATCGCAAGCAGTGAAACTTTATATAACTTTCTAAAACAACTCCGTAAATCAATGACAAAATCATTTAAAGGCGAACAAGTTTCATTTTGGACAAGACTTGTTAAAAAAATGGGACCTATTATTCTAGTATTAGTTGTGCTTTTTTTTAAAGTAAAGTATGGAAAAACATTTGCTGAAGACAGTAAAATCTACTTTTACATATTTGGAATCGTTTGCTTTGCAGTTGGAATTTATTATCAAGTTAGAGATATTAGA
>NZ_CAMLRU010000076.1 GCF_946482535.1 uncultured Flavobacterium sp. | reverse complement strand
CTTCAAAGGAGTTGTAATCCAAAGAAAAGGTGCAGGATTGACTGAAACTTTCACAATCCGCAAAATGTCAGGTGCTGTTGGTGTAGAGCGTATCTTCCCAGTGAACATGCCGGCATTACAAAAAATTGAAGTGAACCAAAGAGGTAAAGTTAGAAGAGCTCGTATCTACTACTTTAGAGAACTTACCGGTAAAAAAGCAAAAATCAAAGAAAGAAGAAGATAATTCTCCGCTTTGTGCTAATAAAAAAAGTCCCGATTTTGTCGGGACTTTTTTTATTCCTGATAATTTAAATTCGATATTTTGACAATTCAATATTTTTTTCTGCTTTAATTGTCAATTTGATAATTCAAACGTTTTCGCAAAAGGTTCGGGCTGATTTCTTTATATTTGCTTGCTTCAAAATGAGCTTTTTGAGGCAATACAACACAAACAAACAATACGAATAAAAACCTTTACAATGACACAAAAAGCAAAAATCCACTACACTTTAACCGATGAGGCGCCAATGCTGGCCACGCATTCGTTTTTGCCTATAGTACAAGCCTTTACCGCTCCGGCCAATATTGATATTGAATTAAGAGACATTTCACTGGCCGGCAGAATATTAGCCAACTTTCCCAATTATTTAAAAGAAGATCAAAAAGTAAGCGATGCTTTAGCTGAATTAGGCCAACTGGCTACTACGCCAGAAGCAAATATCATAAAATTACCCAACGTTTCCGCTTCCATTCCGCAGTTAACTGACGCTATAGCCGAATTGCAAGCGCACGGTTATGCGGTTCCGAATTATCCTGACAATCCAACAACCGACGAAGAAAAAGCCATTAAAGCTTCTTATGCTAAAGTATTGGGTTCAGCCGTAAATCCGGTTTTAAGAGAAGGAAACTCTGATCGTAGAGCACCAAAAGCGGTTAAAAACTACGCCAAAGCCAATCCGCACTCTATGGGTGCTTGGTCAAAAGACTCTAAAACCAAAGTGGCTTTCATGAACGAAGGCGATTTCTACGGTACTGAAAAATCAGTTACAGTAGCCAATGCAGCTCAATTCAAAATAGAATTCGTAGGCAAAGACGGTTCGACTAAAGAATTAAAGGGCTTGTCTGCTCTCAAAGCAGGAGAAGTGATTGATTCTTCGGTAATGAATTTAAAAGCCTTAAAAGCGTTTGTTTCTCAAACCATTGAAGAAGCCAAAGCTGCCGGCGTTTTGTTATCGGCGCACTTAAAAGCTACGATGATGAAAGTGTCCGACCCGATTATTTTCGGCGCAATGGTGGAAGTATATTTCAAAGAAGTTTTTGCTAAATATGGCGATGTTTTCAAATCGCTAGGCTACAAAGCTGACAACGGTTTAGGTGATTTATACGCTAAAATTGCCGGTCATCCGAAAGAAGCCGAAATCACAGCTGCGATTGAAACAGCGATTGCTAACGGACCGGCGTTGGCCATGGTAAATTCTGATAAAGGCATCACCAATTTCCACGTGCCTTCAGACGTAATTGTTGACGCTTCTATGCCGGCCATGATTCGTACTTCGGGACAAATGTGGAACAAAGACGGAAAAGCCCAAGATACTTTTGCTTTAATTCCGGATCGTTGTTATGCCGGACTTTACGTAGCCACCATCGAAGATTGTAAAACTAACGGTGCGCTTGACCCAAAAACTATGGGTTCGGTTCCCAATGTAGGTTTGATGGCCCAAAAAGCAGAAGAATACGGTTCGCACGACAAAACGTTCCAAGCGGAAGCTGACGGAACCATCCGCGTTTTGGATGCTGAAGGCAATGTTTATATGGAACAAGCCGTTGAAGCCGGAGATATTTTCAGAATGTGCCAAACCAAAGATGCCCCCATTCAAGACTGGGTTAAATTAGCCGTAAACAGAGCTCGTTTATCTGCTACGCCTGCGATTTTCTGGTTGGATGAAAACCGTGCACACGACCGAGAAATCATCAAAAAAGTAAACCAATATCTAAAAGATTACGATACAACAGGATTAGACATCCGCATCATGAATCCAATTGACGCAACTAAACTGACTTTAGAAAGAATCCGTCAAGGATTGGACACTATCTCAGTTACCGGAAACGTATTGCGTGATTACTTAACCGATTTGTTCCCAATCTTAGAAGTGGGTACTTCGGCTAAAATGTTATCTATCGTTCCGTTGATGAATGGTGGTGGTTTATTCGAAACCGGAGCCGGTGGTTCGGCACCAAAACACATCGAACAATTCATCGAAGAAGGCTATTTGCGTTGGGATTCGTTAGGCGAATTCTTAGCCCTAGGCGCTTCCTTAGAACATTTGGCCCAAACCCAAAACAATCCGAAAGCGATGGTATTAGCAGAAGCTTTAGACGTAGCCACTGAAAAATTCTTGGCTAATGATAAATCTCCGGCCAGAAAGGTTGGTCAAATTGACAACAGAGGTTCACACTTCTACTTAGCCATGTATTGGGCAGAAGCTTTAGCCGCTCAGACTAAAGATGCAGAGTTGCAAGCCAAATTCACTCCAATTGCAGCAGAATTAAATGCTAATGAAGCTAAAATCAATGAAGAATTAATCGGCGCGCAAGGCAAACCACAACAAATTGGCGGTTATTACCAACCTACAAAAGCGTTGACAGACAAAGCCATGAGACCAAGTGAAACTTTCAATACTATTTTATCAAAATTGGTTTAATACTGAATTTGATTCCAATAAAAAAGCGACCAAAAGGTCGCTTTTTTATTTCTGTTCTTCTAAAGTGCCGTCGTCTTTTAGGATAATCAACTTGGCCCTAACTCCTGTGGTCAAATTCCATTTATTGGTTGTAATCATGCCTTTCTTTTGGTCATAAATTACAAACTGAGCTGTATTCGGTCCGGATTCTCCTTGATTCAAAGCTTCGATTTCAATTTTATTCAGCCCTTCGTTTAAGTCTAAGTAAACTTCTTTAAAATCGACGTCTAAAAGTATCGCATCAACCGCTACCTTATCGTTGAGCCAAATCCTAACCAAATCGCCATCGGGCGCTTCATGGTCGCGACAAGCTATACTGATGATTTTGGTTCCGGTTTTAAATTGGCCCAAAAAACTATCGCTTTTGAACTTTTCTAAAATTACCCCATCACTTTTTTGGTTCATTTTATCAGTATATTGCTTGGACGGATTTTCAAATTGTTCTCGCTCCATAATGCTTTTTCCTTCTTCGGGCTTCTTTTTGAGTAGCGAAACATTATCCAACAACTTGTCCTTTTTGTCAAAAATACTGGGATAGGTAATCGATTTAGAAGATGTCGGAGCCACTTGACCGGAAGCATTGGTCACGGGCGCAATTTTCAAAGTTTTTTTGGGTGTTTCAAATTGTGAAAAACCTTTAAAACCAAAAACAAGTAAAAACAATAAAGCAAAAACTGATCTCATTACAACTGCTTTTTTATGATTTGAAAATACTTATTAGCTGAAAATTATTAACTCTATTAACCAAACCTTAACAAATGATTATGAGTGAAAAACCAATTTTATTAAGATTTTTGTACTTATAAACGCCAAATTTATGCCAAAAAATATTCTAACTTCCATATTTTTCATATTATTAACGTTTTCGCTTTATTCCCAAGAGAAATTCACGTTAAGCGGATTGGTGGCCGATGGTAAAAATAAAGAAACGCTAATCGGAGTTTCGCTTTATATCGCCGAAACCAAAACCAGTCTCACCACCAATGAGTACGGGTTTTATTCCATCACTTTACCCAAAGGAAATTACACTTTATCTATTAGCTATGTAGGTTATCAAACCGTACAGGAAAAGATAGAACTTACCAAAGACACCAAAAAGAACTTTTTAATTACCGAAACCAGTCAGCAACTCGATGAAGTAGTAATTGTTCAAAACAACAAAAGGGTCGATGTGAGAAAACCGGAAATGAGCGTCAACAAACTCACCATTCAGGAAATCAAAGAAATGCCGGTGATTTTTGGCGAAGTCGATGTCATTAAATCCATTCTAACATTACCCGGTGTAACTAATGCAGGCGAAGGACAATCGGGCTTTAATGTCCGCGGTGGTGGCGCTGACCAAAACTTAGTGCTACTCGACGAAGCCACTATTTACAACTCTTCTCACCTCTTCGGTTTGTTTTCCGTATTTAATCCGGATGCGATTAAAGATTTGAAACTCTACAAAGGCGGAATTCCTTCAAGATACGGAGGAAGACTATCTTCTATCTTAGACATTTACCAAAAGGAAGGCAACAAAAATGACTTCCACATGAACGGCGGTATCGGATTAATATCGAGTAGAATTTTAGCTGAAGGTCCGATTGTAAAAGACAAAGGTTCGTTTGTGGTGGCCGGAAGAGCCTCGTATGCGCATCTTTTTCTAAAATTATTTGACAATCCAAACTTGGCTTACTTCTATGATTTAAACACCAAATTGAGTTATTCCATCAACGAAAAAAACAACGTTTATCTTTCGGGATATTTCGGTAGAGATGTGTTCCAACTCAATAACAGTTTTGTCAACACTTACGGCAATGCCGTTATTAATCTGAGATGGAACCATTTGTTTTCGGATAAATTGTTCTCCAATATGTCGATGATTTACTCCGACTATTATTATGGTCTTCGATTAGACTTTGTTGGCTTTAATTGGGATAGCGGCATCAAAAACTACAATTTCAAATACGATTTCAAACATTATCTAACCGATAAATTCAAACTGACTTACGGTTTACAATCTAATTATTACGATTTTAATCCCGGAAAAATTGAACCAACGACTGAAGAATCAGGTATCAATGCGGATCAATTAGACAAAAAATACGCCTTGGAAAACGCCTTGTATTTAGATGCTGAGCATCAAATCACCAAGAATATTGCGCTTTCTTACGGACTCCGATTCAGCAATTTCCTCCGTTTAGGTCAGCAAACTTTGAATACTTATGCCAACAACCAACCGGTGACTTTTAATACCGACTTTCAAATCTACGAAAGTGCCGAACCTATCGGAACGGTGAGTTACGGCAAAAATGAAACGATAGCCAGATTCAATAATCTCGAGCCTCGATTTTCTGTGGCTTATACTTTAAACGATGACCAATCGATTAAGGCAAGTTACAACCGCATGACCCAATATTTGCATTTGATTTCAAATACTCAATCGCCGACACCTTTAGATGTTTGGGCACCCAGTGACCAATATTTAAAACCTCAGGTTTTAGACCAAGTAGCTTTGGGTTATTTTCGCAATTTCAGTGATGATGTGTACTCATTGGAAGTGGAAACTTTTTTTAAGAAAATCAAAAACCGTGTAGATTATATTGACGGTGCCAATTTAATTGCCAATGAAGCCATCGAAAGAGTGGTTTTAAACGGTAAAGCCAGAGCTTATGGAATGGAAGTTTTGTTCCGAAAAAACTCCGGTCAATTCAAAGGTTGGGTTTCCTATACTTTATCCAGAACAGAGCAACAAGTAGCCGGCAGAACGCCCGAAGAAACCGGAATCAACAACGGCAATTGGTACAAAACCGGTTTCGACAAAACACATAATTTAGCCATAGTAGGCAATTACAAACTGAATGAAAAATGGCGCTTCAGTTCCAATTTCATCCTGCAAACCGGACAACCCGTTACTTTTCCGACCGGTCAATACGAATACCAAGGCATCACCGTGCCGATTTTTGGCGCCCGAAACGAGAGTAATTTACCTATGTACCATCGCTTAGATGTATCTGCCACATTAACGCCTCGAAAAAATAAAGGCAGAAAGTGGCAGGCCGAATGGGTTTTCGGAATTTACAATATTTACAACCGACAAAATGCGGCTTCCATCACCTTCAGACAAAACCAAGAAACCGGTACTAATGAAGCGCTGCGTTTGTCTATTTTCGGCATCGTACCAAGTGCTACTTATAACGTTAAATTTTAGAGTATGAAAACAATATATTTCAGTTTATTAGTGGTTCTTTTTGCAGCTACTTCCTGTGAAAAAGTGATTGATGTCGACTTGTCAACATCAGAACCAAGATTGGTAATCGAAGCCTCCATTCAATGGTTTAACGGAACATCGGGCAATGAACAAAGCATCAAACTTTCTACCACAACCGAATATTTCACCAACGAAATTCCGCCCGTGACTGATGCTGTTGTTTACATTACCAACAGTGCCAATGAAGTGTTTAATTTCACCCAAGATACAGATCCGGGGATTTACAAATGCGCTAATTTTAATCCGGTAGTAAACGAAACTTACACCCTTACCGTTATCCATCAAGGACAAACCTACACGTCTACCGAAAAACTATTGAATACTCCGACCGTTACTCATGTTGAACAAGACAATGAAGGCGGTATTTTAGGCAACGAAATCGAAGTCAAATTCTTTTTCAACGATTTGGTCAACGAAACCAATCACTATTTGGTAAGAATTGACGACCCATACAAAGTGATTCCCGAATACGGCGTTATTGAAGACCGATTTTTTCAAAACAATGAAATGTTCGGATTGTATTTCAGCGAAGATTTAAAACCCGGAGATACGCTCAAATTTACCTTAAACGGCGTTACATTAAACTATTACAATTACATGGATATTTTATTGGAACAAACCGGCAGCAACAGCATGGGACCATTCTCAACGCCAACAGCAACAGTAAGAGGCAATATCATTAATCAAACCAATTTTAACAATTACGCTTTGGGCTATTTCCGATTAAGTAAAACCGAAGTTTCGGAATACATCATTCAATAAAAGTACGAAGTACAAAATACAAAGTACAAAGTGAGAAATAGGAAGTAATGAGTGTTTTAATTACTTTTACACTTCGTACTTCTAACTTTAAACTTCGTACTTAAAAATGTCCTCACATCATATCGTTCGCGACGACCAAGAACCGGCTTTAATCATTGCCAACGGCGAAATGTGTAGTCCTGAATTATTAGGCCAACTACTCGAATGGTCACCACTTGTAATCGTTTTAGATTCGGCTATTGAACGCGTTTTAGAGTTAGGTATTAAAGTCGATGTCCTATTAGGCGATTTTGACCGTGGCTTTGACCCGGAATATTATAAAGAAAAACAATACCCAATTGAAATTGTATTCGCGCCCAACCAAGACAAAACCGATTTGGAAAAAGCTTTTGATTATTTAATCGAAAAAGGACACAAAGCCGCCAATGTTATTTGGGCCACCGGAAGAAGAGCCGACCATACCATAACCAACTTAACGAACATCGTAGCCTATCGCAACCAATTGAAAATTGTGATTCTCGATGACCACTCTAAAGTTTTTTTGTTGCCGAATATCTTCGAAAAATGGTACACTGCTAATACTATTCTTTCCCTAATTCCCATTGGAAAAGTTAGTGGCATATCCACACAAAATCTTTTTTATTCATTAACCAATGAAGACTTAACCATAGGCTACCGAACCGGAAGCAGCAATCACGTTATCAACGACGGCTTAGTTTCAATTACCCATAAAGAAGGCGATTTGCTGTTGATGGAATGTTGGGACTGATGCAGAGTTGGGAGTAAGAAGTTGGGAGTAAGGACACTATAAATCAACAGAAGTACTTAACTTGAACAAAAAATTGGCAGTAAAAAATCACTCGATTACCAAATTTTGGTAACTTTACAAAAAATTGAAAAAGCATTATGGGAAGAAACACTTCAATATCATTAGGCAATCATTTTGAGAATTTTATCGAATCCACAGTTTCGAAAGGTCGTTTTAACAATGCCAGCGAAGTAGTTCGTGCAGGATTAAGACTTCTTGAAGAAGAAGAAAATCGCATCGCTGTCTTACGCAACGCCATTCAAGAAGGAATTGACAGTGGACGCGCAGAAAATTTCGATCCCAAAAAACATCTGGCTTCTTTAAAAGCTAATAAAAAAAATGGCTAAGTTTTACTTAACCAATAAAGCTGTCCAAGACTTAGAGGCCATTTGGCATTACACTGTGGCAACTTGGTCCGAAAATCAAGCAGAAATTTATTACTCATTACTGATAGATTCTTGTCGGGAACTAGCCAAAAAGCCTAATCACGGAAAATCTTATGAGGTTGTAATGCAAAATATACTAGGCTATAAATCAGGTGAACATCTCATTTTTTATAAAATAATTTCAGAAAATGAAATTGAAATCGTCAGGATTTTGCACGGAATGATGAATCTTAAAAATCATCTGTAAAGCAGTACTCAAAACAAAATAAAAACTTCGTACTTTGTACTTCGTAATTCATACTTAAAAAATGAAATTCCAAGTCGTCTCAGAATACCAACCTACCGGTGACCAACCGCAAGCGATTGACAAATTAGTCAAAGGCATTGTAAACGGTGAAAAATACCAAACGCTTTTGGGTGTGACCGGTTCGGGAAAGACTTTTACCATGGCCAATGTGATTCAGGAAGTCGAAAAACCAACGCTGGTTTTGGCACACAATAAAACTTTGGCCGCACAGTTGTATTCTGAGTTCAAGCAATTTTTTCCGAACAATTCGGTGCAATATTTCGTATCGTATTACGACTATTACCAACCCGAAGCCTACATTCCGGTAACGGGTGTTTTTATAGAAAAAGATTTGTCTATCAATGACGAATTAGAGAAGCTGCGTTTGAGTACTACTTCTGCCCTACTTTCCGGTCGACGTGATGTTTTAGTCGTGGCTTCGGTTTCGTGTTTATATGGAATCGGAAACCCGGTGGAATTCCAAAAGAATGTAATTTCTATAGAAAAAAATCAAATCATTTCCCGAACCAAATTGCTACACCGACTCGTACAAAGCTTATATTCCAGAACCGAAGCAGAATTCCTGCCGGGAACGTTCAGAATCAAAGGTGACACAGTTGAAATCTTCCCCAGTTATGCTGACGAACCGTTCCGCGTACATTTTTTCGGAGATGAAATTGAAGACATTGAAGCCTTCGACGCCAAATCATCCAAAGTCATAGAACGCTACGAAAAACTCAATATTTATCCGGCCAATATGTTTGTAACTTCACCCGATGTGTTGCAAGCTGCGATTTGGGATATCCAACAGGATTTGGTAAAACAAGTCGATTATTTCAAAGAAATCGGCAAACACCTCGAAGCCAAACGCTTGGAAGAACGCACCAATTTCGACTTAGAAATGATACGCGAATTAGGCTATTGCTCCGGCATTGAAAACTATTCAAGATATTTAGACCGAAGACTTCCGGGAACAAGACCATTCTGTTTACTTGACTATTTTCCCGATGATTATTTGATGGTCGTAGATGAAAGTCACGTAACGATTTCACAAGTTCACGCTATGTACGGCGGTGACAGAAGCAGAAAGGAAAACTTAGTCGAATACGGTTTCCGATTACCGGCCGCCATGGACAACCGTCCGTTGAAGTTTGAAGAATTCGAAAGCATGCAAAACCAAGTAGTCTATGTTTCGGCCACGCCTGCTGATTATGAACTCCAAAAGTCTGAAGGAATTTATGTTGAGCAAGTCATTCGCCCAACCGGTTTATTAGACCCGATTATTGAAGTGCGTCCGAGTTTGAATCAGATAGATGATTTAATCGAAGAGATTCAGCAACGTTGTGAAGTCGATGAACGAGTTTTGGTCACGACTTTAACCAAAAGAATGGCGGAAGAACTGACCAAATATTTAACGAAAGTCTCCATCCGATGCCGTTACATTCATTCCGATGTAGATACGTTGGAACGTGTAGAAATTATGCAGGATTTGCGCAAAGGTTTATTCGATGTTTTAATCGGCGTGAACTTACTCCGCGAAGGTTTAGATTTACCCGAAGTTTCCTTGGTAGCCATTTTAGATGCTGACAAAGAAGGTTTCTTGCGCAGTCATCGTTCGTTAACACAAACCGTAGGTCGCGCCGCCCGAAATGTGAACGGAAAAGCCATTATGTATGCGGACAAAATCACAGCTTCGATGCAAAAAACCATAGACGAAACCAATTACCGTCGCGAAAAACAAATGCGCTACAACACCGAACATAATTTGGTACCAAAAGCTTTAAACAAAAGTTTGGGCAATGCCTTGAGCGGCAATTCGGTTTCGACCCAATATTTTGAAGACAAAATCGCCAAAGCCGCCGAACCGGAAAGCTTATACTTATCAAAACCCGAAATAGAAAAGAAAATTCGAGAAGCCCGAAAAGCCATGGAAAAAGCCGCCAAAGATTTAGATTTCATGCAAGCCGCTAAATTCCGCGATGAAATTCAGGCATTGCAAAACAAACTTTCGGAAGCTTAATGAAAAGTATCTTTACAAATAAAAACGAAATACCAACCGAAGCCCAACTCCAAAAAGCTTTGGGTAATACTTATGACTATTGGCAACTATTTGCTGAACATACGCTAAAACTTTATCCCAAAGCCGTTTCAGAATGGCATTTTTCCGGCGATAAATTTGGTTGGAGTTTTAGGATTAAGGATGAAAAAAGAATTATCATTTACTTATTACCAAGAGACCAATTCTTTAAAGTCGCTTTTGTTTTTGGCCAAAAAGCCACTAATACTATTATGGCGTGTCCCATTTCTGAATTTATCAAAACCGAATTACAAGCCGCGAAAGTGTATGCAGAAGGCAGAGGCATTCGTATTGAAATAAAAGACAAGCACTTGGTTGAAGATATTTTACAATTGATATCTATCAAAATAAGTAATTAATTTTTTACAAGTTTATTATTTTTTTGTACTTTTATTCTTATCTAAATGAAAGATATGAATTGGAGCGCAAAAGTCATCCGGCATTATGAAGAAGAGCGAATCGGTATTTACTTTGAAAAAAATGCGGAGATACTAGAGCGTGTAAAGTCCTTTTATGATGCGCGTTGGAGTCAGTCGAAAAAAGTTTGGCACATCCCTGACACCGATGAGAACAGACAATATTTCGGCATTCCCACCAAATCAGATTTATTACCCAGCGAAGAAGGCATCCGAAGTTTAGAAAATTTCAAGAGATGGATGCGTTCCAAAAGGTATAGCGAAAGTACTGTAACCACTTATTTAGGAGCGGCCAAAATATTTTTAATATTTTATAAACACAAAAGCATCGAGCAAATTGACAATGATGATTTTATATATTTTAATAACGAGTATGTTTTAAAGAATAACTTATCGGCATCTTATCAAAATCAGATTACCAATGCCATAAAACTTTACTTTAAAACGGTTCAAAACCGAGTAATCGACATTAGTATTATACATCGTCCGAAGCGTGCCAAAGTCTTGCCCAACGTATTAAGCAAAGAAGAAGTAAAAAAAATATTAGAAACACCAATCAACCTAAAACACCGCGCCATGCTGAGTTTGATATACAGTTGCGGTTTGCGATGCGGCGAATTATTATCGTTAACCTTGAAAGATATCGACTCTAAAAGAAACATTGTTTTAATCAAAAATGCTAAAGGCAAGAAAGATCGGATTGCGCCTTTGAGTCCGAAAATATTAGAACTCCTTCGCACCTATTTTAAATTGTACAAACCAACGAATTATTTGTTTGAAGGTCGCGACAAAGGCACTCCTTATGACAGTAGAACATTGCAGCAAATATTAAAATTCACCATCGAAAAAGCCGGCATAGACAAACCCGTAACTTTACACTGGTTGCGACACAGTTACGCCACCCATTTACTGGAAACCGGCACTGATTTGCGATACATTCAAGAACTTTTAGGCCATAACAGCAGCAAAACGACCGAGATTTACACCCATGTGAGTACAAAAAGTTTACAACAAATTAGAAGTCCGTTTGATGATTTATAATAAAACCCTTATATTTGAACCT
>NZ_CAMLRU010000075.1 GCF_946482535.1 uncultured Flavobacterium sp. | reverse complement strand
GGCATCATGCCTTCTGCGCCTTGTGCTCTGGAAATTCTGTCTAATAATCCTCTGTTTTGAACCGCATCTTTAACATTTTCGTAAGTAGTTAAAGACATAGGTGCTCCGTTTATAGGAGTAGCGGCATGACAAGAAATACAATTGTTGTCGATAATGCTTTTTACGGTGTTAGTATAAGTTACTTCATCAAGATCGCCAATGCCTGATAAATCATCAGAGGAATCATTGGTACAGCTACTGACAAGAACTGTGCCGAGAACAAATACTGAAATTAAGAAGGTATTCTTTTTCATGATTTTAATTTTTTTGAATAAATTTAATAAATAAAATGACTTAAGTTTACATTATGTAATTATAAATTAACGTTTTTATGAAGAAAAAGGTTTTTATTTTAGGGATTATTCTATTGGTGGTAGGTTATGGAGCCTATAAATACATCTACCAAGACCATAGAGACATCGCTTCTGAAGAAGCTGACTTCTCGACCACTGTTCAAGAGATCTTCACTTCTTTTACCGAAAATGACAGTTTGGCTAATGCCAAGTATTTGGATAAAACGGTAGCAGTTCGCGGTAAAATATCTAACATCGATATAGCCAACAAAATCATCACGGTGGATGAAAAATTATCGGCCCGATTTTCCGACAAACTACCGGACAATATAAAAATCCAAGATTCGATTAATTTAAAAGGGCGTTTAGTGGGTTTTGACGATTTGTTAGAAGAAATTCAAATGGATCAATGCACCGTGATTGAATATTATTAAATTAAATGTATAAAAAAATCTAATTATCAAACTATGAAAAAAGCTTTATTATTGTTTTTGTTTCCTTTGAGTGTTATGGCTCAAGATGATTTATTGAATGAAATTGACACCGCTGCTTCCGGAAAGAGCAAAGTTGAAGCAGCCTTTAAAGGATTAAAGATTGTCAATATCGAATCGACCAAGTTGGCTGCTAAAGGTGATTTATATTTTATTGTAGCCCATAGATTCGGTTCAGTGAAAGACGGTTTCGAAGGGTTTTACGGATTGGATAATGCCGTTACCCAATTAAAATTTGTTTACGGATTAAACGATTGGTTTACGATTAGTGGAGCAAGAAGTGAAATCGCCTATGATTTTTCGGGTAAATTTTTACTAAAATCCCAAGAAACTAATGGTTTTCCTTTTGCGATTGCCGGTTTTACCAGTTTGGCCATTAACAATACTTTAAAAGAAAGTCTCTATCCCGAAATGAAGTTCAACAATCGATTGACTTATGTGGGTCAGTTGTTGGTTTCCAGAAAGTTTAATAATAATTTATCTTTAGAGTTGGCACCCACTTATTTTCATGAAAATTTTGTGATTGATGACAATCAAGACAACGGTCAATATGCTATCGGAATGGGCGGAAGGTATAAGTTTGCCAAACGTTGGTCTTTAAATGTGGATTATGCCGCACACTTGAACCGTTCGAGCAGTTCTCCGTTTCGTGATCCGTTGTCTATTGGGGTTGATTTAGAAACCGGTGGTCACGTTTTCCAAATGCACTTCAGCAATTCACAGGGAATGCATGAAGCCGGATTTTTAGGTAGCTCAACCGGTGATTGGGGAACCGGTGATATTTTCTTTGGATTTAATTTATTGAGAGTTTTCTAAGAAAATAAAGTATAAAAAAAAAGCCCTCTTGTTTTTGCAAGAGGGCTTTTTTTATGGAGAAATTAGTCAATTATTCTTTCACGAATTTTTGAGAATAATCTTTTCCTTGGGTATCTTTTAACATCAAAATGTAGGTACCGGTAGCCAATTGATTAACCGGAATGGTTTGATTTTGAACGGCACTTTCCATAACCATTCTTCCATTCAAATCAAAAATTTGAGCTGAAGTGAATTCAACAGGATTTGCTGTGCTTATGGTAATATTAAGGTTGTGTTTAACCGGGTTTGGATAAACTGTAAACACGGTGTTTTCAAATGCGTTTCCTCCTAAAGTTGCACCTTCCGTTACAAGTAATGTTTGGTTAGGAGTAACATTGTTGAAAGTGTCAACAATACCTGAAGGCCATCTAACAATTACTTGGTCGATAGTGGTAGCAGTACCAATACCGAAATGTGCATTTAAACTACTCATGTAGCGGAATCCTTCACCGCTGCGTACATCTCTGATTTGTTTACCCCAAGCGCCATAGATTTCTACTCTGGCACCAATTCCGTTACGGTTACTTTGGATACCTTGGAAGGCTAATTTAATCCAATTGTTGTTGTTAGGAACGGCATAACGAATGGTAGTTCCGTTTTGAATGTCTAAGAAACCATCGTTGTTTAAATCACCAACCGCTCCAATACCAATTCCGGTGTAGCTTACGCCGGCAAAAGTATTATTTCCTTGGTTGAACATAATTTTGTTTCCACCACCTAAAACATCAACTTTACCATCGTTGTCAAAGTCATAAGCAACATTGTCAATGTTGGTAGAAGTGTTGGTATCCCATCCTGAACCGGCAGTAATGTTGGTAAACGCACTGATGGTGTTAGTGGTTTCAAAGTTATTTCTGAAGAATTTGTGAGTACCTGCACTGGCAGTAATGATAATATCCATATCGCCATCATTGTCAAAATCGGCTATAGCAGAAGACCAAGTTTGAATAGGCGTGATATCAATAGCTGCAGTTGCAGAAACATTAGTGTATACATTTCCGCCATCATATCGGAATAATTGACAAGGTGGTCCTGAACATTTTGAGATGAAAACATCAGTATCGCCATCATTATCAAAATCGGTAAATAGTGTTGAATAGTTTCCGCCGTCATTGGTCATAGAACTCAAATTCATAGCGCCCGGTGTAGTGTTTGATTGGTAGTAAGTCAAATTACCGGCACCATCATTCAAGTAATAAACGTTAGCATCAATATCATGACAAGAGAACAAGTCTAAGTTTCCGTCATCATTAAGGTCAGCAAAGTTAGTTCTTTGACAGAAAATATATTGTCCGGGAGTAATGCTGGTATAACCGGTACCGCTGTTAGATTTCCAGATAGAAATACCACTTCCGTTACCTAATATCAAATCATTAAAACCATCTCGGTTGTAGTCACCGGCTGCCAGACTCCAATTTGGCATCAAACTGGTTCCTGTAATTGGATAATCAGTTACGGTCAATGTTCCGCCTGCTCCTTGGTAGTGTACTCTCAAATTGTTGTTACTAACCCCAACAAGGTCGTCTAAATTATCACCATTCATGTCTACCATACAAATGTTGTAGCCACTGTTAATGGTACTGATGGTTTGGTTAGTATATGTGATCGGAGTTACCGGAGGTACCACAATTGGTGCTTCAGATAATTGGAATGTAAATCCATTATTGTTTGCGGTAGTTAACCAACGGTTATCCCATGCTATGTAATAAGTAGTTCCGGCTACAACGTTGAAGATATCTACAGATGAATAATTGGCTCCACCATCATCATCTCCACCAAAACAAGTTAAAGCACCACAAGTTCCTGTGTAAACATGAAATCGGGTGTCTACTCTTGGAGTATTCTGTGAAATATCGGTTGTGATGGTAACCGTATAATTTTGGGTTGGGGTATAGGCATACCATT
Source organism: uncultured Flavobacterium sp. (assembly GCF_946482535.1). The sequence continues at coordinate 8,246 of NZ_CAMLRU010000075.1, read as the reverse complement.
CTCCGGCAGGGATGCGATTGTTTGTAGGAACAGCATCACCACCTTCACAAGGCGAAGGAACATCCGTTCCGTTTATAGGTCCAACTACATGTAAACCTGCGGTAATATTGAGCGCCGAGGCACAGGTGTCTTGTGCTTTTGCCAATTGCATTGCAAAAAACAAGGAAATAATTAAAGTAATTTTTTTCATTATTGATGGTTTAGTTGATTTATTGATATTAATGTTTACGGACAACCGGTTAATGAATTGATCCATTCTTCTATAAGTGCAACCCCTTCTTCATGAATCAAAGTTCTTCCGTGAAGCGGCATTCTATATGATTCGTCGGTGGTGTTGATTCTGTAGTAGAGCATAGAGCGATCCACATTTCCGGGTTTTATGATAGAGCTGTAAGCACTAGGAAAATCTTGCATGTCTGCAGTAGGAACACAAACGCCCATGTTTGTATGACCGTTAGCACCACCGGTTTCACTGTAGGCAAATCGCATTGGTCTGTAATCACAATGTCTGTCTTGTGCATGACAATGGGCACAGTTGATGTCAAAATAAGCACGAACTCTTTGTTCTAATGGTTTAGAAGTATCGTCATAATTAACTACGGTATTTTCGGCTGTAGGGAAAGTAAAGTTACTTTCTAGATACCCTTGCTCAATCCATTTGGTCAATTGGTTTTTAGATTCTGTACCGTAATTGTAATTGAAATTTAGGTTTTGTGGTTTGATGCCGATGGGGATATAAGTAGTTACTTCTCCTCCCGGAATCTCTATTCTTTCTTTGTGACAAACAATGCATTGCACTTCTGACGGAATTCTATAATTTACATTTCTGGTAACGTTGTTTTCGTCTTTCCAGCTTATAGGTACATAACTTCCCGCCAAATCTAAAAAGGCTTCCGTTTGTTCGTTATTCCAGACATAATCAGCAAAAATCCATCCCGTGTCTTTGCGAATCATGATTCGCGTTTCAATGATTTTAGTAACATTTTCGGGTTGAACATTGTCGTAATAAAAATTTTTGATCAGCACAGCACCAACCGGAAGATTTAAAATTTTATCATCTCCGTTGAAGGTAGCTTTGGTACCAACGGGCATCCAAACAAATCTTTTTTTATGGGCATAATCACTGAAAAGAACACTGGAAGGTTCATAAGGAATTACATTTAAAGCGGGAATTAAATCCTTCATTTCACCTTCAAAAAATTTGTAGTCCGATAACTTCGGATAAGGAACTTGAGTTAGGTCAACCACCACCGGAGAAACGGGTGTGTACTCATCATCTTTATCTGAACAAGAAGTAAAAACAGCAAAAATTAAAATTATGGCAAGTGCTTGTAAGTAATTATTTTTCATACGATTTTTTAAATGCAATCCAAAAATAATAAAAATTTTATAATAAACTATTAATTATATAATTAGTCCTAAAAAAAAATAGATTTTAATAAGAATAGTTCAAGTAATGTTCTAAAATGCTACCAACTTTACATGATAATTCTTAAGTATTTCGATGGCTTCTTCCGATTTGTAATCAAATATTTCTTCGTGTTGGTTTTTGTCTTTTTTCAGCGATATCATTTTGATACAATTGCAAAATCGTCTGATTTCTTCATCGTTGGCTAAAATCAATCCGGGAACCTGGGTGTTATTGCCGTTTTTGTCTTTGGCGACCATCGTAAAATAACTCGAGTTGCAGTGTTTTATCACTCCGGTTTGAATGTTTTCCGCTTCGACACGTATTCCGATGATCATCGAACTTTTGCCAACATAATTCACGCTGGCTTTCAGCGTTACCAATTCGCCAACTTCAATCGGATTCAGAAAATCAACTGTGTCAACCGAAGCCGTTACGCAATAGTGTCCCGAAAATTTTGAAGCACAAGCAAAGGCTATTTGGTCGAGTAAAGACAAAATATAACCACCGTGAATTTTACCACTGAAATTGGTATGTGAGGGCAACATCAATTCGGCGATGGTGATTTTGGATGCTTCGACTGATTTGAATTCGCTATTCATCTTTTTCGGCTCTGGTTAAGATGTTTTCGGGCAAAGCTTTTTTGGCTTTGGCGCCCATTTTTTTTAATTTTTCGACGCTGGTGATAAGGTTTCCTTTACCGTCAAATAGTTTGTTCATAGCACCTTGGTATTCCACTTTGGCTTCGTCCATTTTCTTGCCTACTTTCACTAAATCGCTCACAAATCCTTCAAATTTGTCATACAAAGCACCGGCCTGACGGGCAATTTCTAAAGCGTTTTCTTGTTGCTTTTGATTGGTCCACATACTGTCAATAGTTCTCAAGGTTGCCAAAAGGGTAGAAGGAGTAACAATCACTATATTTTTTTCAAATGCTTTGTTGTACAATGAAGTGTCTTCGTTGAGTGCCAGAGCAAAAGCTGATTCAATAGGAATGAACAACAAGACAAAATCCGGACTTTCCATTTGGTACAAATCCTGATAATTTTTTTCACTCAATTGATCAACATGGCGTTTCAAAGCCATTACATGTTCTTTCAAGTGTTGGGCTTTGGCTTCTTCCTCTTCTTCATTGATGTAACGTTCATAGGCAGTCAAAGTCACTTTAGAATCCACTATCATTTTCTTGCCGTCAGGTAAATTAATCACTACATCGGGAAAAACACGATTGCCTTCTTCGGTTACAAAACTTTGCTGTACTTCATATTCACGACCTTTTTCTAAGCCGGATTTTTCCAACACTCGTTCCAATATCAATTCACCCCAATTGCCTTGCATTTTGCTGTCGCCTTTGAGAGCTTTGGTTAAATTCAAAGTTTCTTTACTCATCTGCTCATTCATTTCGCGCAAGCCTAAAATCTGTTGGCGTAGCGCCGCATGGTAATCAATGCTTTCCTTGTGAGTATCTTCCACTTTCTTTTCAAAAAGTTGGATTTTATCTTGTAGCGGTGTTAAAATATTTTTGAGGTTTTCTTTGTTTTGTTCTGTGAATTTAGTCGTTTTTTCTTCTAAGATTTTATTGGCCAAATTTTCAAATTCTTTGGTGAATTTCTCTTGGAGTTTTTCAACTTCTTCTCTTTGCTCTTTGTTACGTTCCCAAAGATTCTCAAAATCGGTTTCCTTTTTCGACAGTTGAATAGCCAATGCTTCTTTTTCGGTTCTAATATGCTCGCGTGCCTGAATGGTTTGATTAACTTGATTCTTCAGCTCTTCAATTTGCTGCAGTAAACCGTTTATTTTTTCTTCTAATGAAGCTTTTTCAGATTGTGATTGGGCCGAAAAAAGTTTTTTACCCAGAAAAATTCCAATGGCTAAAGCCACTACAAATGAGATGATAATCATTAAACTGTCGTTCATAAGTTTTTAAAAAATAAGAGCCTAAATATACACAGATTTAACTTAAAAAAAGAGGGTCTTTGGGAAAATGTTTTTAAATTGGCACCGTTTTTGGAAAGAGCAAAATCGAATACGTTAACCCTATTAAAAGTAATAGCTATGATTAAAAAAATTACCTTATTGACCTTATTGTTTATTTCGTCCCTGTCACTGGCTCAGAGAAATGGTGCCGTCGGACATTTAACCATCTTCTCAGAAGACGGAGATAAATTTACTTTGATTCTCAATGGTGAAGTGATTAACGATACTCCGCAAACCAACTTGAGAGTGGAAGATTTAAACCAACCTTACTACAACGCCAAAATCAAGTTTGAAGACAAAACCCTGGCAGATATCACTAAAAATAACTTATTACTGACCGATGTGGACGGTGTTTTTAATGATGTGACTTACAAAATTAAAAGAGACAAAAACAACAAGACTAAGATGAAACTCAACTATTTTTCGTCTATTCCTGTTGAACCCGATTTTATTCCGGCTTCTAATGTACACGTAATTCACTACGGACAACCAAGACCGGTTGCTGTGCAGCAAACCGTTGGCGGTGTTTCACAAACTACTACCACTACCACTACGCAAACCGGTGGAGCAACTATGGGAGTAGGAGTGAATGTGGGCGGCGTAAATATGGGGATTACCATCAATGATTCTATGGGCGGTGGCGCTGTTACTCAAACGACGACTACCACTACAACCCAAGTTGGTGGAACCAGACCGGTAGAAGTGATTGAGCCGGTTAGAGGTTGTAACGGCAGAAGTTGCATGACTTCGGGCAATTTCAACGCAGCGTTGGCTACCATCAAAAAACAAAGTTTTGAAGACACTCGTTTGAAAACCGCCAAACAAGTAATCACTGCCAATTGTTTAAATGTGGATCAAATCATCCAAATTGCCAATACCTTTAATTTTGAAGACAACAAGTTGGAATTTGCCAAATATGCTTATGATTATTGCATCGAACCTAGAAATTATTTCAAACTCAACGGTATCTTCTCTTTCAGCAGCAATGTTGATGAATTGTCGGATTATGTTCAAAGCAGACAATAATTTTATCTCAAATTAAAATACCAAAGGCCATTCATTTCGGATGGTCTTTTTTATTTTTGCCAAAATCCGAGGCATGAACCACCAACATTTTATCCTTCACAAACCGCATGGCTATTTGAGCCAATTCGTATACGAAAAAAAGCGGCACAAAAAGTTGCTCGGCGAACTCTATGATTTTCCCGAAGGAACCATGGCCATAGGTCGTTTAGATGAAGATTCCGAAGGCTTACTTTTGCTGACTACTGATGGCATGATGAGTGAAATAGTAAGAAGCAAAACCATTGAAAAAGAATACTATGCCCAAGTAGACGGATTGATTACACAAGAAGCTGTTGAACAATTAAAAACCGGTGTTGAAATCGGATTCAAAGGTATTCGCTACACTACCAAAAAATGTGAAGCCAAGATAGTTTCGAAACTTTCCGAATGTATAGGCGAAGGTCGAAAAATTCGTGACGAACGCCACGGACCAACCAGTTGGGTTTCGATTACTTTAACCGAAGGCAAATTCCGCCAAGTGCGAAAAATGACGGCTGCGGTTGGATTTCCCACACTGAGATTGGTGAGAATTCGTATCGGAAACCTACATTTGCAAAATCTAAAAGCGGGTGAAGTGATAGAGGTTGAAAAATTGGAACTCTAAAAAATAAAACACAAATAAAAAATAACAAATAAGCACCAACTCTAAAATCTCAAATTTAAAACGTTTAAATTTTGATTTTTGTAATTTATTTGGGATTTGTAATTTGCTTTTTTGAAATTTAAAAATATGCTAAACATCGTCTTGGTCGAACCCGAAATCCCCAACAACACCGGAAACATTGGTCGTTTGTGTGTAGGTACCGAAAACCGATTGCACTTGGTTAAACCTTATGGCTTCGAAATTACTGATAAAAACCTGAAACGTTCGGGTTTGGATTATTGGGTCCATTTAGACTGGAAGGAGTACGATACCGTAGCCGATTGGATAGCCCAAATCCCATATAAATCTCGTGTCTTTTTAATGAGTTCTCATGCGACAAAGTCGATTTACGAAGCCGAATTTCAAGACGAAGATTGGTTGGTTTTCGGGAAAGAAAGCGTAGGCTTGAGTCAAGAAGTATTGGCCCAATTTGAAAACCATCTGACCATACCGATGTCTAAACTTATCCGTAGTTATAACATTGCCAATTCGGTGGCCTTTGTAGTAGGTGAAGCCAAAAGACAATTACAGTTGAATAACAAGTAGATGGTTTTATTAAGAAATCACAAATTTCCCTTTCTCACCATCAAAATTAATCGAATCATCTTTGAAAAGCGCGCTGAAAACGCCTTGTGTAATTAGGTTACAAGGTTGGTCTTGAACAACCTTTTCTTCCGTCATCACTATCATTTCATCACTCAATTGAATCGCCAAATCAATATCATGCGTAGAAAATAAAATACATTTATTGGTTTCTTTAGAGAGCTTTTTCAGCAATTTAAATACCGAAACTTTATGCAGTAAGTCCAAGTGCGTCGTAGGTTCATCCAAGATAATCAGTGGCGTGTCTTGTGCCAATGCTCGAGCAATTAGTACAACCTGCAATTGCCCGTCGCTGATTTCGTGGTGTTTTTTGCCTGCCAAATGTTCGATATGTGTTAGTTCAATGGCTTGATTAATTTTTTCATAATCTTCACCGGAAAGATTACCTAACCAGTTGGTATAAGGTTGTCTGCCCAAGGCAATTAATTCAAAAACCGTGAGGCTGCTTTGCGGTAATTTTTCGGTGAGGACCAAACTTAAATGTTGTGCTAACTCCAAAGCCTCATACTCACGGATGTTCTTTTCATTCAGGAATACATGACCTTTCAGAGGTTTTTGAATACCGGTTAAAGTCCGCAATAAAGTCGATTTTCCAACGCCGTTAGCACCAACCAAAGCAATCAATTGTCCGGTAACCAAATTGAGGTTTAGGTTTTCGGCTATGGTGTTTTGCTCCTTTTTGGATTGGTATCCAATGGATAAATTTTGAGAAGATAATATGTTCGTTTTATCAATCACTTATGAAAAATTATTTTTACTGAACACTGCTTACTGAACACTCTTTTTTCTGACTATCAACCAAATCACCACCGGCGCTCCAATAATAGAAGTTATGGCATTAATCGGCAAAGTAAAATCTAATCCCGGCATTTGGGAAACTGTATCACAAAACAACATCGTAATGGCACCAATTACTATTGTACTCCAAAATAAAGTTCGGTGGTTACTGGTTTGAAAAATCAGTTTAGACAAATGCGGCACTGCTAATCCTACAAAAGCAATCGGACCGGCAAAAGCAGTGATACTTCCGGCTAAAATACTGGTTGCGATAATGATGGTTAAGCGTGCTTTTTTGATATTTAAGCCCATGCTTTTGGCGTAGTTTTCTCCCAGTAATAAAGCATCCAATGATTTTAAGGTTATTAAGCTAAGTACCAATCCGATGATTACCGATAAACACAGCAGGCTTATATTTTGCCAAGATAAATTACCAATGCTGCCCATAGACCAAAAAGTATATTTCTGCAATTGTTCAGCCGTGCTGAAATAACTGAATACACTTACAATCGCTCCGGTAAAACTGCTGAACATGAGTCCGACAATCAATATCGACATGGTGTCGCGAAGCCTTTGGGAAACAATTAAAATCATCAGTAAGACCAGTAAACTTCCTGTGCAAGAAGCCAAAATGATGCCGTAAGACGACAATAAAAATTGTGAAAAAACCGCAGGCAATAGTCCGGCACCAAGGATAACAAAAGCAACACCCAAACTCGAACCCGAGCTTAAACCTAAGACATAAGGTCCGGCCAAAGGATTTCTGAACAAGGTTTGCATCAGCATGCCGCTGATTGATAATCCGACACCGACTAGAATAGCCGTAATGGCTTTGGGCAACCTGAAATTGACAATGATGTATTCCCAAGTTTCTTTTTCGGCCACACCGCCAAACAAACTTTTAAAAACTTCTTTCACCGGAATCGCCACTTGACCTAAGGATAGGTTCAAGAGCAATGTCAATAACAATGTCAATGACAAGCCGGTAAAGAGAAGCGTATTTTTGTTGTTGGTTTTCAATCTATTGTAATTTCTCAAAGAAAAAAGGTTGGTAACTCGGCAACAATTCCGGATGCAATATTTTGACGATGTCTTTTAATACAATATCCGGGCGATTGGGTGCCAATTCGTAATACAATATTCCGCCGGTTTTTCCTTTTTTTCCGCTGAACGAATATACATTTTTATTTTTGAACGCTGCAAATTGAGCATAATGAGGATTCTTAGCGGTCATTTCTTTAAGCGATGAAAATTGCCCCGAAGTAATCCAAATATCGGCGTTTTGGGCTTTCTCTAAAACCGTTTCTAAAGACAATGACAAACTTCCGGTGCCGGTGGTTTCTTGCCATAAATAGTGGCCTTTGGCTTCTTTGAGTAACAAACTTCCCCAACTGCTGCCTTTGGGTAAATACCAACGATCTTCAAACATGTCTCCGGCCAAAATGGTAGGTGTGGTGTTGGCTGTTTTGGCTATACGGATGGTTTTTAAATAATCTTTCTCTATTTTCGAAAAGAGTTCTTGTGCTTGTTTTTGTTTGCCGTATAACGCTCCGAAAAACTTAATCCATTCGGCTTTGCCCAACGGAGTTTCTTCGTTCCAATCACCGTTGAGCATGATTTTTAAACCGCTTTTTTGCAAATTATCCAAAGTCGGATTGTTGTTGTCAATGCCGTAACCGATAATGACATCAGGTTGTAAATTGAGCAAAACTTCGGTGTTTAAATCTTGGTTATTCCCCAATTCTTTGACTTTTCCGGCTTCAATTCGCGCCC
>NZ_CAMLRU010000074.1 GCF_946482535.1 uncultured Flavobacterium sp. | reverse complement strand
TACCAAGAGTCTCACTAACCAATACCACAACGGTGCTTCCGGTACTTACCGGCACTACCTCTGAGCTTGTTTACAACACGGCCACCATAAACGACGTCACCCCGGGATTTTATTATTTAAGTACCAATACAGGTCCTTGGATAAGATTGGGTACTGCAACCTCAAACGCTTGGCTGATCACCGGAAATACCGGTATTGTAGATGGAACAAATTTTATTGGTACAGCTGCTTCAACCAATGTCGATGTTGCCTTCAGAAGAAATAATATAGCAGCCGGTAAAATAGGTACCACTAACACTTCATTTGGATTGCTGGCGGCATCAAATAACAACTCAACTAACAATACTGCTTTTGGCGTAAATGCTTTAACCAACAGCACGAATTTAGCTTCTTCTAATAACGTTGCGATTGGATATGGAGCTATGGATAACTTAGGAGCTAATAACACCGCACAATGCGTTGCCGTAGGAGTTAATGCTTTAGGCTCAGCTACAACTAACAGTAACAGTGTTGCCATAGGTTATAATGCGGCCCAAGGCACTACAACCGGAATTGATAATACTGCTATTGGTGCTTTTGCTTTAAACAATAACTCTGTAGGTCAACAATCAACGGCTGTGGGAAGGAATGCTTTATTAAGTTCCACCGGAAGTTTTAACATTGGCATAGGCTATTCTGCAGGAACAAGTATAGCAGCGGGAACAAACAATACTTGTGTTGGTTATCAATCGGATGTTTCATCAGGTCTAACAAATAGTACGGCCATTGGTAATGGCGCTGTGTGTACGGTAAGCAATACCATGAAATTCGGAAATGCCTCAGTTGTAAATAATTATTTCAGTAATACCGTCAATGCTGTTACATTTACGGCCTCATCAGATTTGAGGTATAAAAAAGAAATAAGTCCGATTTCTCCAAGTTTAGTCATTTTAAATAAACTACAACCGGTAAATTATTATTTCAAAACCGAACAAGAATTAGTAACTGACAAAATAAAATCAGTAGCTTTTAGCGGCGATAAAACTAACGAAAGACAAGTTGGATTTATTGCTCAAGAAGTGGAAAAACTACTTCCTGAAGTCGTTCATACCGATATTGAAGGTTATAAATCCATTGATTATTCCAAATTTTCTCCTTTTGTTATTAAAGCTATCCAGGAACAACAATTACTGATAGAACAGCTCATGAAAGTCAACGAAAAGCTTTTGAAAGAAAACCAAGAAATCCTCAAGCGTTTAGAAGCATTAGAAAATAAATAAAATAAAAAAAGCTGTTTCTTTCAAAACAGCTTTATGATTATCGAATTGACCTGAATTTATTTTCCGGCCTCTTTTTGAGCATCCTGAATCATTTTCTCATTGGCCGTAATGGCAAATTCTACACGACGGTTTTTACTTCGTCCTTCAGGTGTATCGTTAGTAGCAATCGGATCGGCAATTCCTAAACCGGTAGTTACAAATCTGCTTGCAGATAATCCTTTACCTGATAAATAAGTTTTTACTGAAGCCGCTCTTTGCTCCGATAAAGTCAGGTTGTATTCCGGTGTGCCTGTGCTGTCTGTGTATCCGTAGATTTGAATATTGGTATCAGGATATTGGTTAAAAACCGGTACCAATTTATCTAGGTTGGCTTTAGCTGCAGGAGTTAGAGTAGATTTGTTGGTTTCAAATCGGACTGCATTTTCGCCTAATGTCAATTTAATCCCTTCTCCTACTCTTTCCACTTGTGCTCCGGGTAATGCTGTTTCAATTTCTCTGGCTTGTTTATCCATTTTGGTACCAATAACACCACCGGCAACGCCACCGATAACACCCCCTAAAACAGCTCCGAGAGCACCGTTTCCACCTTTACCGATATTGTTTCCTAAAATCCCGCCAATCACGGCTCCGCCAACAGCTCCGATGGCAACACCACGTTGTTGGTTACTGGTGTTTTTTACGGCTTCACAACTGGTGAATACCATTGATATCATCATCAAACTTGCTAATAATAGTGCGCTATATTTTTTCATGTCTTGTTAATTTATTTTTTGAAATTGATATACTACGTCTGTTAAAGTACCGCCAACATTGATTTTGTCAACCAACTGAAAGGAATTCTGAGTTTGATTCGCCACTCTTAAAACATAACCCGATTTTACGGTTTTGGCTTTGGCTTCGTCTAAAATTTTTAGTACAAATTCGCCTTCTTGATTGATGAACCAAGAAATCGGAGTGGAATAAGCCGTACAACTCGGACTGTTCAAAGCCATGTTTCCTTTATTACTCATGGAAACAAATTTCCAAGTACTACCGATAAAACATTTGGAATCGGCCAAATCAAAAGAAGTAACTTTAATTACTTCCGAACCCGGATAAGACACTGACGAGATTCTCCATTCCCCTTTGATCGCTGTTTGCGATTTAGAGTCGATTTTAGTACTCGTGGCGGAATTGGTTGATTTACAAGAAAAAATCAAAACGGAGACTAAACTTAGAAAAATAATTTTTTTCATCCTCATTAATTATTACGATTTAACATACACAAAGATACGTTGCTTTTTGATTTTCTTCTTACATAATTTTAGTTAAAGATTGTAGAATTGTTACTGCGTCAATTTGTCATAGATTATATATTTGGTATCAGTTTTGACTGTTAAGTACCAAAATTGTTTAATTAAAAAATCGAAATATGACAACAGGAAAAATTAATGTATCAGTAGAAAACATCTTCCCGCTTATCAAGAAGTTTTTATACAGCGACCACGAAATTTTCTTGCGTGAATTAGTATCCAATGCTACAGATGCTACCTTAAAATTAAAACATTTAACCAGTATTGGCGAAGCCAAAGTGGAATATGGCAACCCAATCATTGAAGTTAAAATTGACAAAGAAGGCAAAAAACTTCACCTCATCGACCAAGGTTTGGGAATGACAGCCGAAGAAGTGGAGAAATACATCAACCAAGTGGCTTTCTCGGGTGCCGAAGAATTCTTAGAAAAATATAAAGACTCTGCCAAAGATTCAGGGATTATCGGTCACTTTGGATTAGGTTTTTACTCTGCTTTTATGGTAGCCGAAAAAGTAGAAATCATCACCAAATCATACAAAGACGAACCGGCAGCACACTGGACATGCGACGGTAGCCCGGAATTTACTTTGGAACCGCATGACAAAACCGACAGAGGAACCGAAATCATTTTGCATATTGCAGAAGATTCGTTAGAGTTTTTAGAAGAATTCAGAATCAGCGAATTGTTGACCAAATACAACAAATTTATGCCGGTGCCGATTAAATTCGGAACCAAAAAAGAAGCCTTACCCAAACCGGAAGACGCCGGCGACGACTACAAAACTGAATATATCGACGTTGATAACATCATCAATAACCCAACTCCGGCCTGGACCAAGCAACCGGTGGATTTGACCGATGAAGATTATAAAAACTTCTACCGCGAATTGTACCCGATGCAGTTTGAAGAACCATTGTTCAATATTCATTTGAATGTGGATTATCCTTTTAACCTGACCGGAATTTTGTATTTCCCGAAAATGTCGGCCGATTTGCAATTGCAAAAAGACAAAATTCAATTGTACCAAAATCAGGTGTATGTAACCGACAATGTAGAAGGTATCGTTCCCGAATTTTTAGGCATGTTAAAAGGCGTGATTGATTCTCCGGATATTCCGTTGAATGTTTCGCGTTCGTATTTACAAGCCGATGGTAACGTGAAGAAAATTTCGAATTATATCACGCGTAAAGTCGCTGACAAATTGAAATCGCTCTTCAACGAAAACCGCGAAGATTTCGAGAAAAAATGGAACGACATCAAAATCGTATTGGAATACGGTATGTTATCGGAACCAAAATTCTACGAAAAAGCAGGTGATTTTGTATTGTATCCAACGGTTGATGACAAATATTATACTTTGGCAGAATTGAAAGAAGCCATCACAGCCAACCAAACTGACAAAAACGGAAAATTGGTGGTGTTGTATGCTTCCAATAAAGACGCACAACACAGTTATGTAGAAATTGCCAAAGAGAAAGGCTACGAAGTCTTATTATTGGATTCGCCTATCGTTTCGCATTTGATTCAGAAATTGGAAAGCGATAATGAAAACTTGACTTTTACCCGTGTCGATTCTGACCATATCGACAAATTAATTCAGAAAGAAGACACCCAGATTTCTAAATTATCCGAAGAAGAATCTACCCAATTGAAAACCGTTTTAGAAGGAATTGTTCCGAAAACCAACTACTCAGTTCAGTTGGAACCTATGGACAGCAGTGCAGCGCCATTCATCATCACCCAACCGGAGTTCATGCGAAGAATGAAAGAGATGAGTCAAACCGGTGGCGGCGGGATGTTTGGCATGGGCAACTTCCCTGAAATGTACAATTTGGTAGTGAATACCAACTCTGATTTGGCCACAACCATTTTAAACACCTCCGACAAATCTGTACAAGAAAGTTTGGTAAAACAAGCTTTAGACTTGGCTAAAATTTCTCAAGGCTTATTAAAAGGCGAAGAACTGACTGCTTTTGTAAAAAGAAGTTTTGAGTTGATTAAATAGTATTAAGACGAAAGTATTAAGTATTAAGACAAAACCTGTTGGTGAAAGCTGGCAGGTTTTTTTATTGAATATATTTACCGAACTTCGTACTTCGTAAATCAAACTTCGCACTTATCATGACACTCAGCATAGAAACCCCAGCGCTATTATTTTCAGCCACATCACTGATTCTATTAGCATATACCAATCGCTTTTTGACTATTGCACAAATCGTTCGCAGTTTGAAAAAGCATTATGACGAAAACCACACGCGAAGCATTTTATTGCAAATCAAAAACTTAAATCTGCGTCTTTCGTTGATTCGTTACATGCAACTTTTTGGGGTTTTGTGTTTGTTTCTCTCGGTATTTGCCATGTTGTGTTTGTTCATGGATTGGCACACCGCCGGGATTTATCTTTTTGCAGCGAGTCTTTTATGTTTATTAACTTCCTTGGCGATTTCTTTTTGGGAAATCAGTATTTCAGTAACCGCTTTGCGATTGCATTTGAGTGATTTGGAAGAAGAAACCAAAAAATAAGACCGCTACAAATTGTAGCGGTCTTATCCTAATACTTTCGTCTTAATACTTTTATTTACTCAAGTACATTTTTCTTCTGCTGTATAATTCGTAGAACTGATCGTCTTTCAAATCGTCTATAAACAAGATGCTTTCTCCTGTGGATTTCATTTCAGGCCCTAGCGCTTTGTTTACATTCGGGAATTTACTGAAAGAAAACACCGGTTGTTTAATCGCATAACCGTTTAGTTTTGGATTATAAGTGAAATCGGTTACTTTATTTTCGCCTAACATTACTTTGGTAGCGTAGTTTACATAAGGTTCGCCATAAGCTTTTGCAATGAAAGGCACTGTACGCGAAGCTCTCGGATTGGCTTCGATGATGTAAACGATATCGTCTTTGATGGCAAACTGAATGTTGATTAAACCAACGGTTCTCAAGGCCAAAGCGATTTTCTTCGTATGGTCTTTGATTTGTTGCATTACAAATTCGCCCAAGTTAAACGGAGGTAAAGTAGCATTCGAATCACCCGAGTGCACACCACAAGGTTCGATATGCTCCATGATTCCAATGATGTAAACGTTTTCACCATCGCAAATGGCATCGGCTTCGGCTTCAATCGCACCATCTAAATAATGGTCTAAAAGCAATTTGTTTCCCGGAATATTTTTCAGCAAATCGATTACGTGTTCTTCTAATTCTTGTTTGTTGATGACAATTTTCATCCCTTGTCCGCCCAATACATAAGAAGGTCGAACCAGTAAAGGAAAATCTAACACATCGGCTAGTGCTGAAGCTTGGTCGGCATTTTCGGCTACGCCAAATTTTGGAAACGGAATTTTTAACTCTTCCAACAACTCCGAGAAACGACCTCTGTCTTCGGCTAAATCTAAGGCATCAAATGAAGTTCCTAAGATTTTAATACCGTAACGATCTAATTTTTCGGCCAATTTTAAAGCGGTTTGTCCGCCCAACTGTACAATAACACCTTCCGGTTTTTCGTGGCGGATGATGTCGTAAATGTGCTCCCAAAATACCGGCTCAAAGTATAATTTGTCGGCTGTATCAAAATCGGTAGAAACCGTTTCCGGATTACAGTTGATCATGATGGTTTCGTAACCGCATTCTTTAGCGGCTAAAACGCCGTGTACACAAGAATAATCAAACTCGATACCTTGCCCAATACGGTTTGGTCCCGAACCTAGAACAATGACTTTCTTTTTATCAGTGACGATACTTTCGTTGCTTACCAATCTTTGACCGTCAGCGGTTTGAATTTCGGCTTCGAAAGTTGAATAATAATAAGGCGTCATGGCTTTGAACTCGGCCGCACAAGTATCAACCAATTTGTAAACGCGGTTAATGTTCATTTGCTCGCGCAGTTTGTAAACCTGACTTTCCAAACAACCCATCATATGGGCTATTTGGCGGTCGCCGTAGCCTTTTTGTTTGGCTTCGAGTAATAATTCTTTAGGTAAAGTGTCGACTTTATATTGTGAAATTTCTCTTTCCAACAAGTACAACTCTTCGTATTGTTTTAAGAACCACATGTCAATCTTAGTGATTTCGTGGATTCTGCTTAATGGAATGCCCATGGCAATCGCATCGTAAATTACGAACACTCGGTCCCAACTTGCGAAAGTCAGTTTCTCGATGATTTGTTCGTAGTTTTTGTATCCTTTCCCATCGGCACCGATTCCGTTTCTTTTAATCTCTAAAGATTGAGTGGCTTTGTGTAAGGCTTCTTGGAACGAACGCCCGATTCCCATAACCTCACCAACGGATTTCATTTGTAATCCTAAAGTTCGGTCGGAACCTTCGAATTTATCGAAATTCCAACGCGGGATTTTTACGATAACGTAGTCTAAGGTTGGTTCGAATAAAGCGGAAGTCGATTTGGTGATTTGGTTTTGCAGTTCATCTAAGTGATACCCTAATGCTAATTTCGTGGCGATTTTAGCAATCGGATAACCGGTAGCTTTTGACGCTAAGGCAGAAGAACGCGATACACGAGGATTGATTTCGATGGCTACAATGTCTTCTCTTTCATCCGGTGACACGGCAAATTGCACATTACAACCTCCGGCAAAATTTCCGATAGAGCGCATCATTAGTATCGCCATATCACGCATTTTTTGGAAAGTTGTGTCGGATAAAGTCATCGCCGGTGCTACTGTAATCGAATCTCCGGTATGAATACCCATTGGGTCCATATTTTCGATAGAACAGATGATGACAACGTTGTCGTTTTTATCTCTTAAAAGTTCTAATTCGTATTCTTTCCAACCCAACAAAGCCTTGTCGATTAAGACTTCGTGAATGGGTGACGCTTCCAAGCCATAGGTTAAGGCCGCATCAAAATCTTCTTTTTTGTGTACGAAAGCCGCTCCGGTTCCACCCAAAGTAAATGAAGGTCGGATTACCAACGGAAAGCCGAATTCTTGGGCGATTTCTTTACCTTTTAAGAAAGAGGTTGCGGTTTTGGCCGGTGCTGTTGGTACGTTTATTTTTTCGAGCAATTGCTTGAATTGCTCACGGTCTTCGGTAATGTTGATGGCGTTGATATCAACCCCAATTAACTTTACATTGAAATCTTGCCAAATACCTTTTTCGTCAGCTTCTAAACATAAATTCAAAGCGGTTTGTCCGCCCATGGTTGGCAATACGGCATCAATTTGCGGATGTTCTTTTAGGATTTGGATAATCGATTTGGTAGTTAAAGGCAAAAGGTACACATGATCAGCCATACTTGGGTCGGTCATGATGGTGGCCGGATTCGAGTTGATTAAGATGACTTCGATTCCTTCTTCTCTTAGTGAACGTGCTGATTGAGAACCGGCGTAATCAAATTCGCAGGCTTGTCCGATGACGATAGGTCCGGAACCAATAATTAAAACCGATTTGATGGAGTTGTCTTTAGGCATTGTAGTGTTGTTGTTTTGTAGTTTAGTTGTTGTTTTTTGCGAAACCCTAGCCCCGATTGGAGTGGCATCCTTTTATACCTCTCAGGTGTAAAAGATACAACGGAAAGCGGAAATTAGCTCCTAAAAATTATCAATATTTATGAACAGGTTTAAAAAAAAGCCGCTACTAATAAAAGTAACGGCTTGATATTGATTAATTCCTAATCATTATTTTTTGTGTCTTGGTTCAGAAGATACAGTCAACTTATGTCTTCCTTTTGCTCTACGACGCGCAAGGACCTTTCTTCCATTAGCAGAAGCCATTCTGTCCATAAATCCGTGTTTATTTCTTCTTTTTCTTTTCGATGGTTGAAACGTTCTTTTGCTCATTGCTTTGTATCTTTAAAACTTGTGATAATATCTTAATAGTTGGTTCTTTCAAAACCGAGTGCAAATATACAAACCTTTTTTTTCCTAGCAAGCACTTTTTTAAAAATATTTTTAATTCATTTTATTACCTTTGTGCCACTAAAAAATAAAAGACATGTTTCACAGATTTATTAAATTAATTATAGCGGCTTTGATGGTTGCAGCAGGAATTTGGCAATTTGCGGAAGGGAATATCGGGAACGGTATTTTCCTTATCCTATTAACAATTATCCCTATCTTTTTATATTACAAAAACGAATACATTTTATTGGCTTTCCTGAAATTGAGAAAGCAAGATTTTGCCGGTGCTAAAGTTTGGTTAGACAAAATTAAAAATCCGGAAACGGCTTTGGTCAGAAAACAACAAGGATATTACAATTACCTTCACGGGTTGATGACTTCGCAAACCAATTTACACCAATCGGAGAAATTTTTCAAAAAAGCAGTGGAATTGGGTTTGAGTATGGATATGGATTTGGCCGTGGCCAAATTGAACTTGGCCGGTATCGCCATGTCAAAAAGACGCAAAATGGAAGCCACGACTTTGTTGAACGAAGCGAAAAAACTCGACAAACAAAACATGCTGAAAGACCAAATCGCGATGATGAAAGAGCAGATGAAGAAGATTTAGTGTTCAGTAATCTGTAAAATTTTATAAAAAAACGTCCTGAGATTTTCAGGACGTTTTTTTTATAAATACTACTGCCAACTGATCACTGCCAACTGACCACTTTTTTAATATCCCGACAACGGAATCTCTATTTCGTATCTTTTCTTATTCGGATTGACCAACTTTTTATCTCTCAACCATGGATTGTGGATTTTCAGAATCTTATAGTTAATCCCTTGTGACATGGCAAAGCTCGCTAAGTCGGTTATGGTGCTGTCAACTTCAATTTTCTTGGTTGGAATTGACGGGTACAAATCGGTCGTATAGATACTGAAACCGTATTTGGCCGGTTGCTTCATGATTTCTTTTAGGGCCAAAATTCTGAAGACATAGCGAGAGGTTTCTTCGGTTAGGGCTAAGTCATAATAGTTATTGACTTTTTGCTCTTCTATCTTTTTGGTAATACCGTTCATACCACCGTTGTATGAAGCTGCGGCTAATGTCCAAGAACCAAATTTCTCTTTGGCTGACAACAGGTAACGACAAGCGGCTTCGGTTGATTTTTCTAAATGGTATCTTTCATCAACGACATCATTGACTTCCATTCCTTTTTCTTTGGCGGTATCGGGCATAAACTGCCAAACACCACGCGCTCCTGCTGAGGAAACAGCATTGACCAAACCACTTTCGATTACGGCTAAATATTTGAAATCATCCGGCACGCCGTATTTGGCTAAAATCGGTTCGATGATAGGGAAAGCACGATTGGCTCTTTTGATAATTAACGCTGTAGTGGCATCGAGGTTGGCATTGATTAACAACTCTCTGTCTAAACGTTCGCGCACATCGGTGATTTGAAGCGGTGCTTTTTCACCGGCAAAATCAACTTCTGTTGGAAAATACATGGCGGTGCCTTCACGCAACACCTTTTCCTTATTGTCGCCTGAAATGCCAAAAACGAGAATTCCTGACAGCAAGACAACAGTAGCTACGGATAATAGAGCTTTATTCGTTTTCATAATATCACAGATTAACGTTGCAAAACTACAACTTTATAATGTAAAGCTACAAAAATTGCGCCGTTAGGCCTTTTCTTCTAACATAATTTTAGGCAAATTATCATTGAGCCAGCGGTATTTGCTGAGTATCATAATATGCGTTCCGCCTTTAACGGGAATAAAACCTTTGAGGTATTTTGGCGGAAAAACTTCATCGGCATCGCCATGAATGTGAATGATTTCGGGATCGATTTCAACCCGATTCCAATTGATGATTTGCGCTATGGCCCAATCTAAATAACGCTTATCGCGCACGGCCAAAAACTTTTCATACAATGCCAATCGCTGTTTGACTATGGAAGAGCCAAAGGAAAACTTGACCAAAGATTCAATGTTTTCAAACAATTGGGTCGGAATCAATTTGTAAGCCTTAGTGGTTTTGGCCACTTTAAATCGTCGGGGAAATTCGGTGTTTGATTTTACACTTGAAATAATGATGACTTTTCTCGGTTGCAGAAATTGTTTCATTTCCTGCACCAATACACCTCCGAAAGAAACGCCTATTAAAATAGGATTTTCATGCACTACTTTTTCGGCTATTCTTTTGGCATAATTCCTGAGACTTTCTCCCTGATTTGGGATTTCCCATTCGAGCAAATGCATTTCAAAAGTTTCTTCGTGCAATTGGATTCGTTCAAAAATGGTCGGACTGGCAGCCATTCCCGGCATAAAGTAAACGTGTATTTTAGACATTATTTGACGGTAAACTCGTTAATTATTAGTAAATTTGCCTAAAAATAATCCTTTTATTTCACTTGATTATGAACACAACATTAATTTCAGAAAAAATGGAAATTAAAGACAACGCCTTTGCGCGTCAGTTTGAAACATTGGTGGATGGCAAATTGATTTCTGTTGAATATTCCTTTCAAGAAAAGAAAATATTCCTGACGAGAATTAATACTTTTGACGGCTTTAATGATGAGGAGTTTATCAATGATTTGCTGAAAAACATCATGGAAATTGCTTATGAACGCAAACTGAAAGTGGTTCCGATTTTACCTAAAATCGCGCTTTTCTTTAGAAAAAATGCTATGTACAAAGATTTATTGCCACCGGGAATAAAAATCTAATCTGGAAAATAACTTTAACACAAGTCGTCTTAAAACTAAGGCGACTTTTTTTATGGATTTTATTTATATTTATCCAATGAACAGAGAAGACATTATCGCTTTTTTTGAAACCATCGATAAATATTATGGTTCGAAAACCGAGATCACCGAAGGTTTGTGTACGGATATGGACCATCTTGATGCCGATTTGACTACATGGAATTTATCCGAATTCGAATTGATTCGTTCCGCTTACCGAAAAACAGGTGAAAAACTCATGATGGAAGGCAGCAATATGTACTACGAAATTTCGGCCGATAGAATTGTTAGTTTTGAACAACTCGGGCGACACAAATACGAATTTATTGAGCAATATGGCGATTCCGTATTTAGAATCACCAAGATTCGGTTTCACTATAAATATTAAGTACCAAATTTTAAAAGCCAAATACCAAATAAATTTCAAATCTTAAATTTTAAAATACAAACGGTAAGTTTGAGATTTGTTTCTTTTGGAAATTGGAGTTTACCTGGAATTTGTGATTTGATTTTTGTGATTTCTTTTAAACAATTACGTTCAAAAACTCCAACCTTACGCTTCCGTCTTCATCGATTCTGGACAAATTGATTTCGTGTAAAGTATTGACCAATTCCGGATTCCATGGTGTTTTTACTTTGACATAGTTCTCCGTGAAACCGTGAATATAGCCTTCTTTGTTTTCTCCTTCAAACAAAACGGTTCTGTTGGTTCCGATTTGAC